>NZ_JAZZJS010000079.1:0-181103 GCF_056180635.1 Denitrobacterium sp.
CGTGACGAAGAAGGTGATGGGATTGAAGAGCATGATGTCGGCCGCCCAGCCAAAGCCCGCGGGCCCCAGAATCTCCATGTTGAATAGGATGCCCGACAGCCAGAAGAAGGGGTTGTTCAGCGCCTTCATGAGCTGGCCGAAATCTTTGCTCATGCCCGAAATCTGGGAGTTCATGATGGAAACCATGTTCCAGAACACCGACATGAGAACAAGGAGGATGGGCACTTGGATGAGGTAGATATCCCAAGGCATGCCATATGCCGTGTAGATGAACATCAGAATCACGAAGAGCACCGAATCGATGAGCAACGTGGACAGCGTGTACAGCGTGGAGATGCCGCTAAGCGGGAACTTCACCTTGTTCACGAGGTATGGGTAGCGATGAAGCACGTCGGAGCCGGTGTTCACCATGTCGGACATGAAGAACCACGGAATGAGGCCCGCGACGAGCCACACGAAATAGGGATACGCGCCCGACGTGGTGCTGCTTGCGCGAAGGCCGACTTCCAAAGCGAACCAGAAGACGACAACGAAGACGATGGGCTTGATGGCGAGCCACGCCCACCCAAGCACCGCACCGCGTGCACGCTTCTTCAATTCGAAGACGGCAAGGTGGCTGATTTGGGTACGCCACTGCCAGTTGTCTTTCAGAATATTAGAGAAAGTTTTTAGCAATCTTAATCCGTCCAGCTAATACAACCCGCATAGTCTATCACACAACGAAACCGCCCACGTCCAGCCGTATTCGTAAGGCGTTGTGCGGGCGGTCTCGAGCTCGTTCTACACGTTCTTCGGGGCGATGATGGTTGCGGGGTCGCCGCCTTCATCAACCACGGCCATGATCTGAGCCCAGGTTTCCTCGTCACGCGGGATGAGCCAGATGCCGTCGACGATGCTTCCCTGATAGGGGCCGCTCGCGGAGTCGAACGTGATGGAGTCGCTATGGTTGGCGAAGTCCTCCACCAGCTTGGAGAGAACGGCGGAATCCATATTGGTGTTCGTGAGCTGCGACACGAACATGGGAACGATAACGCTCGCCTGGTCGGCGGGAAGCTTGCTCACCTTGGTGATGAGGCTCTGCAGAATCTGACGGTCCTGCGTCTGGCGGATGGCCTCCATGTCGTCGCCGTACGCCTTGCGCACGCGAGCGTACACCAGGGCCTCGTTGCCATTCAGGTGCTGGTCGCCCTCTTCGACCGTGATCTTCTTGCCCGTGATGATGTCGGTGAGCGAGATGGTCATGGGAACGGTGACGTCGACGCCGTCGATATCGTTCACGAAGTCGACGAATCCCACGAAGCCCATGTCGAGGTAGTAGGAAATCTTAACGCCCGTGAGGTCTTCGGCCGCCTGCACCGTACCTTCGATGCCGTAATACTGATACGCCTGGTCGAACTTGGTGTCGTTGCCGTTGATGTTCGTGGTGGTATCGCGCGGGATGGTGACGATCGTGATGTGGTACGTCTTGGGGTCGACGCGCACGAGCATGACGGTGTCGGACTGGTTTTCCTTTTCCGCTTCGATGGTGCCCGTACGGCTATCGTCGCCAACCACCAGCACGTAGAACGGCTCGGTGGGAACCACTACTTCCTCGGAAACATCGGACACGTTCGTCGACGAATCGTCTTGGGTCGCCTCCTGCTTCGCGCACGAGCAGCCCGCCAGAGCGAAGATACCAAGGCTCAGAGCCAGGGCAAGCGCTAAGGCTTTCGCAACATTCCTCTTCATTCCCCTGTTCCTTTCCCATTTCGACGCCTGGGCCCCTTGCAGCGCAAACCCTGCATTGCGCCAGCCCGAGCGTCTTATCCCTATTACGAGATGGTCACCTTGTCGGTGGAGCCAGGCAACGTGACGACGTCGCCCGAGTAGCTTACCGTCGAGGGATCCCCTCCGGAATCGACAACCTGCATGAGCTTCGACCAACCCGTAGGATCATCGTAGCAGAACCACTGGCCGTCGAGCTCGCCATCGTAATCGCCCTCCGAGGGGCCGCTGCCGCTGTACATGGTAACGCCGCTGTTGAAGGAAACGGCGAGCTGCAGAAGCTCCTGGCTGGTGAAATCGGTGCCCACGCAACTAGCCACCTGCATGATGGTGCCGGGCAGTTCCGCTGCGGACTTCGACTGGATCTTGGAAACGATGGCACCCACGATCTGGCGAACGGCCTTCTGCCTGTTCGACTCCTCGTCGGAAGCGTAATCGTGGCGGGCGCGCGCGAAGATGAGCGCTTCCTGCCCGTTGAGCGTCTGCTCGCCAGCTTCCACGGTGACCTGCTCGCCCGTAAGGGCATCGGCGTAGGAAACGGTGGTGGGCACGTTGACGTCGATGCCACCCAGCGAATCGACGAGCGTCTCGAACTGGCCGAAGCGAATCTCGGCGTAGTGGCTGATCTTCACGCCCGTGATGGACTCGACCGCCTTGATGCTGGCAGCCGCCCCACCCTGCTGATAGGCCTGGTCGAGCTTCACGGTATTGCCCGAGCCATCGACCCAAGCCGTGTCGCGCGGAATGGAGACGAGCGTGACCTTCTTGCTCGTGCTGTCGACGCGCGCGAGGATGATGACGTCTGACGCGTTGGTGGTGTTATACGACTCCGACGTTGAGCCCTCGCGGGAGTCGCTTCCCAGAAGGAGCACGTAGAATGGCTTGTCCATGGAAACGTCGGTGAGCGCCGCGTTGATGCTGTCGGCATCGTCGAGCTGCATGGCGCTGTCGATGGAATGCATGTACCAGGCAAGCGCGGCACCGGCAGCCAGAAGGAGCGCGAGGATGACGCCCAGGATGATGAGCGCGATCTTCTTTCCGCGCTTCATCTTGCGCTTGCCGATGGAGCCCGTGGAACCGGGGCCGCCCGCATGCGAGCCGAACGAATCGCCCGCACCCTTGGCATGCTTGCCGCGCGGAGCCTGCTGCGCGTACTGGGCGTTGCCGCCCTGATAGCCATAGCGGCTCTGGTACGGCGCGCCGGTGGCCGCCTGATAGGCGCCCCGCTGCGCCTGCTGGGCGTAGGGGTTGTACTGCTGCTGGGCCTGCTGGGCGCGACGAGCACCCGAGGCATAATCGTACGGCCTGCCCTGCGTGTTCTGCGTGTAGGGGTTCCTGCCGTACTGCGGCTGGCCATACGGATTCTGGGTATACGGGCTGGCCGCGCCATGGGGAGCGCCATAGGGCTGCCCAGGCTGGGCATAACCTGCGTTTTGCTGGGGGATGTGGCCATTCGCGCCATACGCCCCATTGCCATAGCCGTTATAGGCGTTCTGGGCATAAGGGTCGCCGTACAAACGATTCGCGCCTCGCGGCACGCTGTAATCTTTCTTCTTGCGACTCACTGATTACCTCTTGCTTAACTCGCCATACATAAGCACCTAGGGTAACCCAAAACGCCCTCGCTTTGCCATCGCCGCAGGCGTTTGCGGTCATTTAACATAAGTGAACGCTACGCGATTTCGCCGGGAAAACGCTTGCAGAAGCCCTCCGCATCGCTCATGAGCAGTTGCGCGTGCTGCCTGTCCTGCGCGGGCAGCAACGCCATGTCGAGCATGCCCTCCTCGTTCGCGTCGAGCATCTCGCGTCCCCACTGCTGAGCGAAGGCAAGATGGCTGTCGGCCGCGATGCGGTTGTAATTCCACTTGTAGCCGTTCCATCGAGCCGCGTTCAGCGCCGGGGCGAACGTGCGATACGCTTCCTCGCCGCGGTTCCTCAGGAAATCGAACGTGCGCTGGTATTCGTAGCAAACCTGGAACACCTTCGCGGAAGACTTCGAGGAGCTAGCCTCGTTGTCGATGCGGTAATGCAGGTAGCCGTCACGCAGAAGCACCGCGCGGTCGGCGGCGATCCAGCACTGATGCGCGAAGGAGGCGTCCTGGTACGACGCGCCGGGCGTCTGGCTGAAGCTAATCCCCTGCCCCAGGATGAAATCGCGGCGATACAGGCCCGCCCAGATGCTGGGCGTGGTGTTCACGATAGCGGGCATGCTAGCAGGACAAAAGGGCTTCGAGTACGCGAACTGGCCGTACACCACTGCCAGCGGATCGCGCCACGCGCCCTCGCGGTGCTCGCGGTAGTTCGCCTTCACCACGCTGGCGCCAAAGCGCTCGGCGGCTTTCACGTACGTGGCGAACATGCGCTTCGAGGCGAAATCGTCGGGCTCGACGATGCCGATGTACTCGCCCCGCGCCGCGGCCAGGCCACAGTTCATGGAATCGCCGTAGCCCGTGTTCTGCTTGTCGATGATGCGCACGCGCGCGTCGCGTTGCGCGTACTGCGACATGATCGACAGCGAGGAATCGGTGGAGCCATCGTTGATGCAGACGATTTCGATGTCCTTCAGCGACTGCCCAACGAGCGAATCGAGACACGTTCCCACGTACTTTTCCGTGTTGTACACGGGCACGAGAATAGACACCTTGGGGGAAGTCTGTGTCATCTGCGGCGTTCCTTTCGTTAGCGAATTCCGCATAATGATAGCGTATCGACATGGAAGATACGGGGTCACGCGGAAGAAGCCATACGCACGTCTGATGACATGAGGCTCGATATAAAGAAACGCCTGCATAGAGGCGTATTGGGCGGGTAATTGATACTGCCGCAATATCTTTAGTTCACCACATTACGGAGAAGATATCAAGGCTTTAATTCGCACCCCCAAATGCTATATAGTCTAGCTAGGCTTCACCTTCGATCCCCGTAATATTGCGATGGACCGATGCATTTTGTTAGGGAGCTCTACATTGCTTGCGAAATGGAGATTCGCACCCGTTGGTGCGAAAGCCAGGAACCAAGCTGCGGGCACCCACCTTTCTGAGGTGGGTTCATCCTTAGGGCGGGGGTGAGGCTTTACGCGGGCAGACCATGCGGTCTGCCCGCCTCTCGTTTACGGGGCTATGCGCCCTACTCCACCGTTCCGTATACCTGGCCCCATGCGTGGCCGGCAATGGCGGAATTTAGCTGATCGCACAGGCGCTCGCGCGTGTAATGGCCCGGGGGCAGAAGCGACACGATTTCCTCGAGGTCGGCCGGAAGGTCGTACGACTCGGCCAAAATGACCACATCCATGCGGCTCACCACATCGGTGCGCTCGAAGAGCTTCGAGACGACGCGCTGAAGCACGCCGTAATCGTCGCTGCGGTTGATGTTGCTAATAGGCTGCCGAATGCCCATGCGCGCCTACCTGACGCAGTCGAGGCCGGCAACGGCCGCGGCAAGAGCGCCCGTGTAGGCGGGCGTCGCCTTCCCCGTTGCACGCAGGAACTGGGCGCCCGCAGCACGCAAGTCGCGCGCGATGGCAACCATGCCGTCGGGCGAATCGAACGCACCAGGATTGAGGCGCGGACGGCGCGCGGGAGGCTCGGGCACGCTCACCTGCACCAGCAGCGGAAGCGGCGTGGCATCGGCTACGCGGCGGGCAAGCTCGCAAAGCGCCGCAGGCTGGGCAGCGGCACCGAAACCGAAGACATCCGCCTCGAATTCGGCGGCAAGACGCGCGGCATCTTCCAGCGACTCGCGGCCACCCGAGATCGTACCGTCTTCCGCGGCGTCTACCGACACGAATACCGGCGTAGAGCATTCCTTGCGAATGCCCATGAGAGCGCAGCGGATGTCATCGAGGCTGGCAAGGCCATTCAGGAAGAAGGCGTCGACGCCTTCGGCGCCCAGCACCTGCGCGGCGCGGGCATACTGGTCGCGGTTCGCCACGAGCGACGACTTGCTGGACGGGTCGATGGGAAGGCCCGTGGCGCCAATTTCGGCGATGACGTGCTGCGGCTTGAAAGCGGCGACAATCTGAAGGGCGGCCTTCGCAATCTGCTCGTCTTTGTCGGAAGCGCGCACGTGAGCCAAGCGAGCACGCGTGATAGCCGCCGTGGGCGCAACGAGGCATGGCGCTCCCGTGGCAACCTGCAGGCGCAGCGTTTCCTCGATGACCTCGGGCTCGATTACGGGAAGCAGGATTTGCTGGGCCTCGTCGAAGCCCTGAGCCCCAAGCGTTTCGGTGAGGCATCCTGAAAGAACGAGCATGTCCTTGTGGAAGCGCAGTTGGATATCCGCCATGGTGCTCCTATCTATTCGAAATCGGCGCACCCAGAGCGCCCGATCGATGGCATTGCGTTCCTGTAAGTATAGCGTCCCACCCGCAAGAACCCCACGCGAATGCACAGGGAAAGCGGCGGAACGCAGCATCGCGAACATGGCGAGAACCAGCCATGGAAACGGTTTGTAACGTCGCTGGGGTAAGCCTGTTACTCTACCGATACGCAGTTCATAAAACGCGCACGGCGCTGTCGTGGTTTCTGCATTCCCACCTTCTATAATGGACTCATCAAACGAAAGGTTATCCCTCCTAAAGTTTGAAGCTGTCCGGTTCTCCCTCCTCCCTAACCTACCGGGCAGCGGGTGCGCAAGCACCATCCCTCCTTGCTGGCCCGAGCCCACTCCCTTACAGGCTCGGGCCATTCTTTTATTCCACCCCAAACGCACGCGCAGGATGCGCCGAGGCGAAGTACGCCTATCGCACGCCCCACATACGCAGTCCCCACAACGTTCCATGACGCATACGCAGGCTGAAACACAACGGGGCCCCGCCATATTGGCAGGGCCCCGAAACTAGGCTATCTGAACGCGCGAGAACTAGGCGTTCTTGCGAGCGTACAGGCGATTGTTCGTATCGAGCCACGTGGCAACGGTGCCCGTGTCGAAACCTTCGTCGTCGCTGATGACCATCGCGTACATCTCCTCCTCGGCCAGAACGGCGTCGAGGGCGTCGGTGAGCTGGATTTCATTGCCAGCGCCCGGCTTCACGCTGGAGAGGAGCTCCATAACGCGCGGAGAGAGCAGGTAGCGGCCGAATACGGTGAGGTTGGAGGGAGCCTCCTCTACGGGCGGCTTCTCCACCAGGCCGTTGACCTTCCACACGCCATCGGCAACTTCCACGCCGTCGATAACGCCGAAGCGGCTTACCTGGTCGTCGGGCACGGGAAGCACGGCGATGACGCTCGCTCCATTGTGCTCGTCGGAAATGGCCTTCATGCGATTGAGCATGTCGTTGCCGGGGACGATGACGTCGCCCAGGAGCACGAAGAAGGGCTCACCGGCCGTTTTGTCGGCAGCGCAGAGCACGGCATGGCCCAGGCCCAGGGGCTCGTCCTGATACACGAAGCTCACGGGCAGGTTGCCAGCATGATGCACGGCTTCGGCGTAGGCCTTCTTGCCGCGGCCTTCGAGCGTTTCCTCCAGCTGGGGGTTGGGAGCGAAGTGGTCTTCGATCGCCTTCTTTTCGCGACTGTTGATAATCACGACTTCGTCGGCACCGGAAGCAAGACCTTCCTCGACGACGTACTGGATTACCGGACGGTCGACTACGAGCAGCATTTCCTTGGGAACCGCCTTGGTTGCGGGCAGGAAACGCGTACCCATGCCAGCTGCAGGAATGAGAGCCTTCATTTAGTGAACTTCCTTCTTGGTAATGCTATCGGTGGCGTCGACGCTCTTGGCAGCCAACGCTTCTTCCAGCACCGCCATCTGAGCTTCGGTCTTCTTCAGACGCACGGTGATGAATACAACGTACACCAAAAGCGCGAGCCAAACGAGCGCATACGCCGCAATAACATAAGGGGCGGAAGGGAGAATGGTTGCGTAAATCTGTTCGAGAATCGAGTTCATGGTTGCTCCTTCGGGTTAATCGTCTAGCTGCTCTTTAATGCGCTCGGCACGGGAATCGAGCTCCGCAACGCGCACGCGCAGGCGGAACAGACCGTAGGTGACGAGCAGCATGCCGAACAGCGCAAGCAGGAACGGCACGAGCATATCGGGCGAAAGACCCGAATCGGTACGGAAGATAACGGGATGCACGCTGGACGGGATGAGGCGCGTGATCATGAAGCAGATGGGCACATCCACGAACATGATGAGGCCGAACACGCTCGAGAAGACGGCGCGGCGCTCAGGGTCGTCGATGGATGCGCGCAGCACGAAGTACGCGATTACCAGCAGCATGAGAATGAGGTACGTGGTAAGACGCGGTTCCCACGTCCACCAGACGCCCCACTCGAAGCGGGTCCACATCTCGCCCGTGGCCATAACGGCGATGACGAAAACGAGGGCAACTTCCGTTGCCACCTTCGCACGCAGGTCGTAGGCGGCATCGCGCGTCATGAGGAAGCGCACGCAGTAGTACGCGGTAACGGTGAGAGCCACGAAGCTGGCGATGGCCGTGGGCACGTGGAAGTAGAAGATCTTCTGGGAGAAGAGCAGCTGGTTGGCAACCATCTGGCCGCCAATGACCTCCACGCCGTCTACCGCGGCACCATTAACCGGGCCTGCCAGCGTAAACGCGAGCACGAAGCCCACGGTCGTCAGCAGCGCACCGACAAGCGTGATGGCGGGGGCAATGGAATCCCACCATCCACCCACACGGGGGCTTTTCTGAGTGTTCCTAGTCATACCTTTCCTTTTGTCGAAGTGCGGACTTGTATACGAAGAGAGTCTCCTAGGCGCTGATCACGAAATCGTAGAGCACCCAGGAAAGCAGGACCATCACAACGTCGTAGCCACCGGCCAGTGCGAGCGAGGGAATGAAAACGCCCTGCACGTCTCCCCCGGCGATGACGACGGTGGTGGCCGAAACGCATGCGTAGAGCAGCGGATAGATAAGCGGGATGAACAGAACGGCCAGAAGGACGTCCTTGCCGCGCGTGTTCACCGTGATAGTGGCGAGCAGCGTGCCGATGCCGGCAATGCCGATGGTGCCCACCAGCAGGGGCAGGAACATCATGGGCCAATTGTCGGACGGCGTCGTGGTGGTGAGGAAGAAGAAGTAGAAGAGGGGCAGCACGATGATTTCCACTGCTAGAAGGAAGAGGAAATTGCTCGTTGCCTTCGCCAGAAACACCACGCTGCGGTCGAGCGGCACGAGAAGGATGCCCTCGAGGCAGCCATTCTCCTGCTCGTGCGCGAAGCTGCGATTCAGGCCCAGCAGCGACGTGAACACGATGAGGGCCCACAGAAGGCCCGCGCTCATCTGCAGCACGTCGAACGTGTTGGCAGTCTGGGACAACGCGGCGCCATACACCACCAGCACCAGAAACGCGTAGATGCCCATGGCGGTGAGCATCTCGCGCGTGCGAAACTCGCGGCGCATGTCCTTCCCCAGCAGGTTGAGATACTGCTGGAAGGTAGAAGGCTTGCGAATCTGAACGGCCATTAGGAAACCCCCATCCCTACCGTCTTCATGTACAACGCCTCGAACGCGTCGAAATCGATTTCATCCTTGGGCGCATAGGCGACCTTGCGGCCCTTCGCCATCACCAGGGCATGCGTGCACACGCCGAAGCCCTTGCGCAGGTCGTGGCTGACCATCACGAACGTGCGGCCATCGCGCACCTGCTCGATGAGCGTGTCGAAGATTTCGACGGCATGCGGGTCGAGGCCGGAATACGGCTCGTCGAGCAGCACGACATCGGGATCGTGCAGAAGTGCGCGCGCGATGCAGAGACGCTGGGTCATGCCGCGGGAAAACGTGCGCACGGTATCGAGACGACGGTGAGACAGCTCCACGGCTTCGAGCATTTCGTCAACGCGCTCCTGGGCGTCGACGATGCCGTATAGACGCGCGGCGAGGAGCAGGTTCTCCTCGGCCGTGAGGTCGCCGTAGAGCATGGAGTTATGCGAGATGAGGCCAATGTGCTCGCGCGCGGCATCGGGGTCGTCCTTCAGGTCGATTCCCGCAAGGCGTGCGCGGCCACGCGTGGGGCGCGAGAGCGTGGCGAGCATGCGCAGCAGCGTGCTCTTCCCCGCCCCGTTCGGGCCGAAGATGGAAAGGAACGCCCCCGCAGGCACGGTCAGCGACAGGTCGTCGACGGCCTTGCGCTGACCGAACACCTTGCTCACATGGGAAAGATCGATTGCGGCTTGGGGGGCGTCTTCCACGCTATTCCTCCTCGTTGGATGCGGAAGCCGAAGCGCCGGTTTCGGCGGGCGCGGCTACCGCTTTCTTCTTGCTCGTGCGACGGCCGAGGGCGGCAATCGCGGAACCGAGCATGAGCATGCCGAAGCCCGCCCATACCAGGCTGATCTGCGGGTTAACGCGAACGTCGAGACTGAAGTCGCCGGCGTTGTTCACGCCCTTGTACACGACGAACAGGTCTTCCTCGGCGAAGTTGATGACGGCGGCGTTCGACTTCGTCTGCTGCGTGCTTTCAACCAGCTGCATGCTGGGAGCCACGTGGCCGACGTAGTTGCCGTTGCGATACACGTCGAACTCGACGACGTAGAAGATGTCGTTGCCGCTGTCGCCTTCGTAGATGTAGTTACCGGTGTACTTCAGCGTGAAGTCCTGGATGGTGAACTCCTCGGCGGTATCGGCTTCCTCGTCGTAGGTGACGTAGCTGGTCTTTTCGGTGACGTACATCGAAGAGCAGATGAGGCCGATGAGAATGACGCCCATGCCCAGGTGGGCGGTATAGCCGCCAATGCGCGAGGCGTTGCCGCCAATCATCTTGAAGAACGAGACGACGGGGTTGGTGCCGTGGGCCTTCGCATACGCGCTGCAGGCGCGTGCGATCATGAACAGCGTGTTGAAGAACAGCAGGCTGGCCACGAGGAACCCGACGATGGTGAGCCCCTTGTAGTACCAACCGGGGCCTTCGGCCGCCAGGCCCATGCCCGCGCTGCCGCCGGCGTCGATGATGGCGTCGTAGCTGGGGAACAGGTACATGAAGGAGTACGCCACCAGCACGACGAAGAGCACGAGGCCGCAGATGGCGGGAATCTTGGCCTTGGCCACGAACGACTTGCGGTCGGTGAACGACCAGCCAAGAAGCGGGCACACGGCCAGAACGGCAAGGTAGAACACGCCAAGGGGGCGCGCCACGGAATTGTACGTGCCGGTGCTCACGCTCGTGCCGCCAAAGGGCATCCAGCTGGGAAGGGCGCTCGCCACGGTGAGGTAGCACACCAGGATGGCGAAGACGAGCATGAGAACGTTATTGAAGTAGTAGGCAGCTTCGCGGGAAGCCAGCGACTCCACAGCCTCGTCGCTTGCGCTCTGGGGAGCGAAGCGCTTCCAGCGGAATGCCAGGCCAACGATGCCCGCGAGCAGGGAAAGCACGATGAGCGAGCCAAACAGCGCCAGGGAAACGGGGTCGCCCTCGAACGCATGCACCGACTCGATCAGGCCGGAACGGGAAATGAACGTACCGGTGATGACGAACGCGAACGTGATGCACGCGCACATGATGGACCAGCGCTTGAATGCGCCGCGCTGACGGTAGATGGTGAGGCTATGAATGAGCGCAACGCCCACGAGCCACGGCAGCAAGCTGGCATTTTCCACGGCGTCCCAGCCCCAGTAGCCGCCCCAGCCAAGGACGACGTAGGCCCACACGGAACCAAGGCCGATGCCAATGCCCAGCATCCACCAGGCGACCATGGTGTAGCGCTGCGAGCGACGCACCCACGCATCGCTGCTATCGCCCACCACGAGCGCGGCAACCGCATAGGCAAACGGAACGGTAAGACCCGAATAGCCAATGAAGAGCGCAGGCGGATGAATGGCCATGGCCCAATGCTCGAGCAGGGTGTTCATGCCCCACAGCGCAGCGGCGCCGGTGAGGTTGCCCTCGGAGTCGAAATAGCTTTCGGCCATTGCCACGAACGGGCAGTTATCTTCCGAGAAGAGCAGAATGCCCACGAAGCCGGCAAGCACGACCTGAATGACGACGAGCGCCACGCTGTCGAGCTTGTGCGTGTGCTTCATGTTGCGAATCGCCATGACGCTGGCGAACAGCGAGATGAGCCAAGCCCAGAACAGCAGCGAGCCCTCGCGGCCCTCCCACAGGCCGGAAATGCGATAGAGCACTCCCAACACGCCCGTCTGCTTGCTCTGCGCGCTCACCACGTATTCGATGCTCGTGTCGCCCGTAAGGAAGCAGAACACGAGCAAACCGCAGCAGAACGTGAGAGCCAGGAAGGTGACGACGACGGCAACGTGGCCGCCCCACACCAGCGTCTCCCCCGAACCCTGCGGGTTCTTGGAGCGAAGAATGGTGCCGATAATCAGGCAGGCAACGGACACGATGATGCCCGCAAAACCCACCAGCAGCCCCATCAAACCGGTAAATGCCATAGATGAAAACCTTTCTTACCGAGCGGGGCTATTCAGCCAGAGCCACGCTCGTCGCGGAAAACTTGCCTTCAGCGGTGAGGTTGCCCGTAAGGACAACGGAGGCGCCATCGGCGAGCGTTTCTTCGGAAACGGCACCGTCGAACTGAACGGACACAACCGCGCCCGTATCGGGGTCGGCGAGCACGAAGCGGTCGCCCTGACCAGCAGCATTCTGGCTGCCAGCCTGGATCTGGCCCTTCACGCGCACCGTGGTGCCCGTGATGTCGGAGTCGTAGCCCAGCATGCGGTCGACGGTAAGCGCTTCGGTGCCGCTCTCGTACTTGGAGGGGCACTTGGTTACCATCTCGCTCGCATAGAGCACGCCGTCCTTGCCAATCTTGCCCGTGCAAATGGCCGTGACATCGTTGCCGAACGTGGAAGCGGCTGCGCCGTCGTAGCTGACGTTGAGCGTGCTGACTTCCTCATTGTCGGGATCGTAGATGCTGAACGTGAGCACGTTGCCGGTAGTAGTGTACGAGTTATCCACGACATTGCCGGTAACCTGCACACGCTGGTCGATGTACTCGCCGCTCAGAGCTTCGGCGATTCCAATGGTCTTGGCGGAAGTGCTTCCACCTACAATCGCAAGAATGAGAATGAGCACCATGACGATGATGCCCGTAACGACAATCATGCGCTTCTTCGTTTTAGCGTTCAACGCAATTTCCTTCCCACCTGTTTCACGGCAGTCACCCAGAATACCGAATGGTACCAGAGAGGTAACCCTCGTATTACAGAAGCGACAATACCCCCAAAAAAGCAACGAGGGACTTGTCGGCGAACCGACAAGTCCCTTCGTATTGCTCGTTGAACGCTAAACCCCTCTAGCGAACAACGTTTGGTGCCTCTTTAGGCAGACGCTACGACAGAGTTTCCGCCGTTGCAAGCGCCTTCTGACCATCAGAGTACGTCAGCCAGCCATCCGGCATGCTTGCAGACGCCTCAGAGTGGCACTGCGTGCAGTAGAATACCGACGCGCGGTGCGACTTGTGGCACTCGCTGCAAGCGATTTCGCCGTGCTGCCAACGATGCGGATTGAAGTCCATGTCGGACGTCATCTGCGTCAGATCGTCACGAGTAATCTCGTGGCAACCGCTCTTCAGGCAGAACTCATCACCCGTGCCCTCTTCGTGGCCCGAGTTCACCATCAGCTCCTCGGTGCCGACTTCCTCCAGCGGGTAATAGTAATCGCCCGTGATGGTTTCAGCGACCTCGGTGAGCTGCTGCGACAGGGTGGGCACATGGCAGCCCAGGCAGTTTACGCCCTGCTCCTTGTGCGACACAACCAGCATCGCATTGGTGTTCGATACCTCGTTGCCGTACTTGTCGACGCCGGTGGTGTTAGCCTCCTGGTCGTACGTGGCAACGTAGGCATCCATCGACGTGTGGCAGATCGCGTTGCAGAAGCTCGGCTGGTTATGCCAGTTCCAGAAGCCAATGCCCGCGACAGCGATCACAACGACGATGATTCCCACCACGATAGGCCACTTCTTCTTTTTGTTAGCAGGCTCTGCAGCTGCCTGCTGAGTCGCGGCCGTGGTGGATCCCTTAGTCTCCTCGCTCATTCCTAACCTCCTTCCAAATGCTTCTCGTTTTACCTCCAGTTGGAAGAATGCAGCTGCAAGTGCACGCTTCCACACCTCCGCACTGTACGGTAAAACCCCTTGTCAAGGCATCACCCATTAAGGGGGATTCTTGACCTGACCGCGTTATCATACAAAATCATCGACTGATACACAACGTTTATTTTGCCAGCGCAGAACCAAGGATTTGAGCCTTTCCGCAGGCCCAGGGACTTATTAACGAAGATACATATTTTGTATCTCTCATTTCTGCTATACCACTAGTAGCGTTTGCGTAGCTCCCAAAAGGCTACAGCACTCGCGGCGGCGACATTGAGGCTATCGACCCCATGGGCCATGGGAATCTTCACCGTGAAAGTGGCTCGGGCGATGGTTTCGGGGTTCAATCCCTCCCCTTCCGTGCCCATGATGATGGCCAGTTTCTCGCACTCCCGCAGACGCGGATCATCCAGCGAGACGCTGTCGTCGGAAAGGGCCATCGCGGCCGTCTTGAAGCCCAGGCTTTCCAGAAACGGAATGCCCTCGGCCGCCCATTGCTCATGACGGCGACCGATGCGCGTCCACGGCACCTGAAAGATCGTGCCCATGGAAACGCGCGCGGCACGGCGGTAGAACGGGTCGTGGCACGACGGGGTAAGCAGCACGGCATCGATGCCCAGGGCCGCGGCGGAACGGAACGCCGCACCTATATTGGTGGCGTTCATAACGTCTTCCAGCACGGCCACGCGCGTCGCCCCCGCAAGCACACTCTCGAGAGAGGGCAGTTCCGGACGATGCAGGCACGCCACCGCACCGCGCGTGACGTCGTAGCCGGTAATGGCCTTGAACACGGTGGGAGAAGCCACCAGGCTGGGCGCACCCAGCTCGCCGAAGCGCTCGATGAGGTCCTGCGATTTATCGACCCACTTCTCTTCCATGAACAGCGAATGCGGTCGCACGCCCGAATCGAGGGCGCGGTTGATGACGTTGCGCGACTCGCCAATGAACAGGCCGGGGCCAGCCCCCTCGTCGCCCCGCAACTGGGCGTCGCGCATGCCCGCAAAGGGGGCGACGCGTTCGTCGGTGGGGTCGGTAATCTGGTACAACATGGCGTTCCTCGGCTTCTCTATATGGCGCGATACACGAAAAAGGCCACCCGCGAAAACTCGCGAGCGGCCTATGCAATCAATGGTGGAGATGAAGGGGATCGAACCCTCGGCCTCAGCGTTGCGAACGCTGCGCTCTCCCAACTGAGCTACATCCCCATTGGTTCAGCAAGAAGGTATTTTGCCCATTGTCCTGCTGAATGTCAAGCGGAAAGAGACTTATGAATTAGTTCTCCACCTGAGCGGATTCCATCATCGAAAGAGGCGACTCCTCGTTTTCGCCGCCGATGGATTCGATGAGCGAACCGAAGAGGGACTCGCCATTCTGGCTGAGTTCGACGGTGCCCGTGAGCACGTCGACGTACTGGTAAGACTGACGAGACTTGCGACCGCGCTTGCGATCGACTTCCATAATGAAAAGCTGCGGGTGAACCTGCACCAGCACGCCTTCGGACTCGACGATTTTGGAACGACCCATATTCGCACGCACCGAAAGGCGCTGCCCGACGAATTCATCGAGCTTCTGATGGATGGAATCGACTACTTTAACCTGCTGTTCTAGTTCCATTCGTACTTCCTTGCGTCATATCGTATAAAAGACGGCATGCTGCATTCTATCACGCCCGTCAAACAAACCGCAGATGAATGGGACCTTGCAGGTAAACTTAACCGATGTTTCACAATTGGGGCGAATGCCCAGATGCGCTAAGCAATGCCCCGCGCATGAGCAACGCAGCCAAGGCGCGTGAATTCCTCGAACGAGAGCGACTCCCCACGGCGCCCCGCGTCGATGCCAGCTTCGGCAAATACCTCACGCAGCATATCGGGCGTAACTTCAACCCCAGCAGAGGCACGACCCGAGAAATAGGTGCGCGAAGAGTTGAGGATGGTCTTGCGGCGCGTGGCAAATGCCGCATCGGCCATAACGGCCGTGGCACGACGTTCGTCTTCGGTAATGCCCAGCTCGGCGAGCGAGATGCGGTCGAGGCGAATCACGCTGCTGTCGACGCGCGGAGGCGGGAAGAAATTGCCGGGAGACACGTTGAAGCGGCCGGCGGGACGCGCGTACAGCCCCAGCTTCACGGTGAAGCCACCGTAATCCTTCGTGCCCAGCTTGGCCGCCATGCGGTCGGCCACTTCCGCCTGCACCATGACCGTGGCGCTCTGAAGCGATTCGTAGCGCTGGAACGCATCGAGCACGAGCGTCGCCGCGACGGCGTACGGCAAATTGGCCACGAGCTTGTTGGGCTGCGCGGGCAGCTGCTCGGCGGTAAGTTCCAGGGCATCCTTGCTGATCAGGCAGAACGGCGCATCGGAACCTTCCACGGGCACGCTCTCGACGTCCTCCCCCACATGTACTTCCATGGAAGACGCAAACGGGGCGCACGTGCGCTTGAGCACAGCCGGCAGGTCGGTATCGCGTTCGACCGAGATGACCTTGCCCGCCTTGCGCAAGAGCGCGAGCGTGAGCGTCCCGATGCCGGGACCCACTTCCAGTACCACGTCGTCGCGCGTGAGCTCGGCGAGCGCGCAAATCTTGGAAACGACGCCATCGTTGATGAGAAAATGCTGGCCCAGCGCCTTCTTCGTGGCAAGGCCATGGGCATCGAGCACGTCGCGCGTAGCGGAAACGCTCGCCAACGGGGAAAGCTTATCGGGCATGTTCGTTTCCTTTCGCGGAATCGGGATCATCGAAAAGTGCCTCATCGGCATTCTGCACGCCAAGCCATTCGGCCACGTGCGCGGGCAACGACGCATCGCGCCCGATGCACCCAACGGCGCGCTTCATGGTGATACCCGCCAGATGAAGCGCCGAACGCGTGCACGTGATCAGTGGCTCCCACCCATACGGGTCGCCGCCCTCGCCGATGGCCAGCAAGTACGCGGGGCGCTTGGCGCCATGACGCGCATCCTTCCAGAAGAGCGGCTGAAAGCGATCGAGAAATGCCTTGTAGCCAGCAGGCGGGCCCGCGAAGTAGATGGGGCTCGCAATGTAGAGCTCGTCGACGCGCGCGACAAGGGCGAGCAGCTCGGCCATGTCGTCGTGGCGGAAGCACGAACCCGCATCGCGGCACGCATCGCACCCCACGCACGGCGAAATAGAACGTTTCGCAAGATAGATGCAGGTAAGCTTGTCGTGGGGATACAGGCGCCTCAGCGCAACCTGCGCCAAGCGCACAGCTTGGGCAGAGCGCCCCGCAAGCCGGGGCGAAGCGCATATTATCGCGCGTTCTGCCATTCCGTGGGCTTTCTATTCAGCAGGCCAATCGCGTTGTCGTGCAGCACCTTCAGGAAGCGCGCACGGTCCTCGCCCGCTTCGATGCCGCGCACTTCCGCAAGGCGCTCCGCGGTGAAGATGATGAACTCGGGGCCATTCTCCTCGCCGCGCAGGGGCGCGGGCGTCATGTACGGGCAATCGGTTTCCGTGAGGAGCCTGCTCTCGGGCACGAGCTTCGCGGCTTCGCGCGCCTCGTCGGACGATGCGAACGTGATGGCCCCGCCGTATGCGATATAGCAATCGGCTTCGAGCCAGGGTTCCAGCTCGGAAGGCGAAAGGCTGCAGCAATGCAGGATGGTTCCCGCAGCCGGAAAGCCCTCCTCGCGCATGATGGCCAGCGCATCGTCGTGCGCCTCGCGAATGTGCAGCGCCAGGGGCAAGCCGCTTTCATGCGCCAGCTGAACCTGCCTGCGGAACACGCGTTTCTGCACGTCGCGCGGGGAAAGGTCGTAATGGTAGTCGAGACCCACCTCGCCCAGGCAGCTCGTGCGCGGGTCGCGCAGCTTCTGCTGGAGCTTTTCGTCGGTGAAGCCCGTGTAATCCTTCGCGTTGTGCGGATGGCACCCACATGCCAGGCGAATGGTGGGCAGGGAAACGAAGGCATCGGGGGCGATTTGCATCAACCAGGCGGATGCGCCCATCTTCCAGCCGTCGAGCCCCGCATACGTAGCACCGGCATCTTCCACGATGTCGGTAATGTTGCAGAGGAAGTCGACCCCGTAGTACGCGGCACGCGCGAGGGAAAGGTCGCAGTGGCTCACCATGCCCAGATGACAATGCGTGTCGGCGACTTTTCCCTCCAGCTTGGGAGCGGGCACGGTCTTGTACGTGCCGTTCTTGCGCTTCTTCCTGAAGAGCGTGTCGTAGAAAACGGGATCGGCTTCGGTCATACGCTACTCCAGATTCAGGTCGATGTCGTCGAGCGCCAGGCGCGGGAACAGCGGATCGCCCTTCTCGACGGCGTTGCCGGCGGGCAGCTGGCCCCATACGCTTGCGGCCTGGATGTCGACAACGGACGTGATGTCGCCCAGCGACAGGCGGCGGAAGACCTCGTTAGACGTGTTGGGCATGAACGGCGCCATGAACAGCGCGATGATGCGGCACGCCTCGAGGGCGTTGTAGATAACGGACGCGAGTTCGTCGGCCTTGGCCGGGTCCTTCGCCAGATTCCAGGGAGCGGAATCCTCTACGTAGTGGTTCACCAGGCCCGCAAGCTCCTGAACGGCAGCGGCGGCACCGGTGAAGTCGACCTGGCTCATGCAGGCGTTATAGCGCTCGTACAGGGCGTCGGAAACCTCGCGCAGCGGGTTTTCGGCAGCAGAGGCAGGTGCAGCGGGCACCTTGCCATCGAAGTACTTGCCCGTCATGTTGAACACGCGCGAGCAGAGGTTGCCTCAGGTGTTGGCCAAATCGGCGTTGTACACCTGCACCATGCGCTCCATGGAGATGTTGCCGTCGTGGCCGAACTGCACATCGCTCATGAAGTAGTAGCGATACGCGTCGACGCCGAAGACCTTCACGAGGTCCTTGGGCATAACGCCATTGCCCTTGCTCTTGCTCATCTTCTCGCCCTTGGTGAGCAGGAAACCATGGCCGAATACGTGCTCGGGCAGCGGCCAGCCGGCGGCGATGAGCATGGCGGGCCAAATCACGCAATGGAAGCGCGTGATGTCCTTGCCCACGAAGTGATACTGGAAGGGCCAGCGGTTCTGGAATTCGTCACCGCGATCGGGGTCGGCGAAGCCCAGGCCCGTGGGGTACGCCAGCAGGGCGTCGGCCCACACGTAGGCAACATGGCCCTCGTCGAACGGCAGAGGAACGCCCCAATCGAACGTGGAGCGGGAAATGGAGAGATCCTTCAGACCGCCCTCGACGAACTTCACGATTTCGTTGCGGCGCGTCTGCGGCAGGATGAAATCGGGATGCTCTTCGTAGAACTTCAGCAGCGGCTCCTGCATTTCGGAGAGCTTGAAGAACCAGTTCTCCTCGCCGCTGGCCGTCTGCACGGGGCGATGGCAATCGGGGCACACGTACACGCCCTCTTCGTTCTTCTCGAGGTCGCTTTCCGCGTAGTACGTTTCCTCGTGCACGCAGTACCAGCCCTCGTAGCTGCCCTTATAGAGCCAGCCAGCCTCGTACAGGTCGTTCCAGAACTTCTGAACGGTGCGCGTCTGACGATCCTGCGTCGTGCGCACGAAGTCGGTGTAGCTGATGTCGAGGAGCTCCCACGTGTCGCGGAAGGCGCGCTCCATGCTATCGCACCAGCCCTGGGGCGTCATGCCCTTGCCCTCGGCGGTGTCCGCGACCTTCTGGCCATGCTCGTCCATGCCCGTGACGAAAGCTACGTCGTAGCCGTCCATGCGCTTGTAACGGGAAAGCGTGTCGGCGCCGACGGTGGTGTATGCCGTGCCCAGATGAGGCGCGGCGTTCACGTAATAGATAGGCGTGGTGATGCTGAAAGTGCCTTTCGACATGGGTGCTCTCTTTCGACTAACCCTCCACCCGCGGTTCGCGGGCCTATTAGTTTCTGCAAGTTCACGAGTATAGCGGCAATTAGGGCCTTATAACCACTCTTTAGATTTTCCTCATGTTGGCGAGCGTGTTGCTGTACCACCACTCGTAATTGGGCGGGCAGTACTTCTGAGCATGGGCGACGGTGATGGTGTATCCATACGAGCGCGCGAGGTAGGCGACATGCTGGCGCGCGCCGTCTTCCCAGGAACTGAACGTGCGGTACCCGCCCTTGCCATCCGTCCAACCCCAGGCGTTATAGCCGCCCGGGATATGCACGCCGTTGCTGCTTTCCGTATTCGTGATCGCGGGCGACCAGCGCGGGTCGACGCCGTACTGCCATGCGGCCTCGGCGAAGGCCTTGCCCGTGCCCGCCATGGGAGTGCCCGCGAAGTACGCGTCGATGCGCTGCGTCCACGTGGCCACGAACTGCTCTTTTCCAACCGACCAATCGACGCTGTTGTCGATGACGCCCGCAGCGGAAAGCTTGGCCGCCTCTTCCTCGGCCGCTTTGGCAGCGCGGTTCTGAGCCTCCTCGCGAGCCGCCTCCGCGGCGGCAAGCGCATCGGCCGCTTCCCTCTGACGCTGGTCGGCTTCCTCTTTCTGACGCGCGAGCTCGGCTTCCGTCTGCTCGTACGTGGCCTTCAGCCCGGCGTAATGCTCGATGAGGTTATAGTTGTGCCGCTCGATGCTATCGAGGTATTCCCAGTTGTCGATGAAGTCGTTGATGTCTTCCGTGTTCACCAGCAGGTCGATGAGGCCATAGCCACCACGGCGCATCTTGTACATGAGACGCATGGCGGCCGCGGAATCGTCCTTCTGGGCGTCGAGCTCGATACGCACCTGCGAAAGCGTTTTCTGATTGGCCTCGATTTCGGCTTGGAGGGTTTCGACGGCGGCCGTGGCCTCATCGTATGCGGCGGACGTTTCCTCAACCTGCTTCTGCAGGTCGGACATCTCCGCTTCCGAAACGGGAGCAGCCGTTTCGTACCAGGTGGAATCGGCCCAGGCGACGCTAGGCGGAAATGCGCACACTACGACAAGGGATAGAGCGACTATGCACCCCATCCCCCGCTTCATGATTAGATTGATTCCATCTGCGCTAACACTTTGTTGTACCACCCTGTTGAATTCGGCGGACAATACTTGCGCGCCGCGTCGTAGGTGAGCGTGCTTCCATAGATGCGCGCTAACCCGGATACATGGGCGCGAATAGCCTCTTCCCAGCTACCCCAGCTGGAAGAACCCCATCCCCATGCATTATACGACCTAAAGCAGTATGCGCCCATGCTGCTTTCCACGTACGAGATCGCGGGCGACCAACGCGGGTCGACGCCGTAATCCCATGCGGCTTCGGCAAATACCCTGCCCTGGCCCGCAAGGGGCGACCCGGCAAGATACGAATCGATACGCGACGACCATTGGTTCACGAACGACGTCTTGTCGGCGGACCAATCCACCGAACCCGAGGAAACCGAACCGCTCACGTTGCCCGACGTATCTTCCGCAGACGTGTCGACCGCGGGGTTCTGGGCATCGACGCCCGCCTCGTTCGACGAGCCGGCATCGGATGCGTCCTGGGCGGCGGCTGCAGCGGCTTCGGCAGCCTGCTGCGCGGCGATGGCCTCGGCCTTTTCCTGGGCTTCCTTACGCGCCGACTGAGCCTGCGCCAGAGCGCGCTCGGCACGAGCCGCTTCGCTTTCGGCCTGCTCGGTGGCCTCTTGCAGCTCGGCTTGCGTCGACTCGAGCTCTTCCTTGAGCGACGTCAGCTTGGCCAGCTCGTTGGCGTTATGGTCGTGCAGGCAATCGAGGTAATCGATATTGCGGATGAACTCGGTGAAGTTCTCGCTGCTCAGCACCATCTCGATGAGACCGCCGCTCTCCTGCTGCAGGACATACAGCACGCGGAACGCGTCGGCGCTGCGCTTTTCCTGCTCGGGAAGCTGCTCGTTGATCTCGTCGATGCGCTGCTGGTTATCCTCCATCTGCTCCTGCAGGCTAGCAAGCTTGTCGATGGCGGTGTTGTACTCGTTTGCCGAAGCCTCGACCTGCTTCTGAAGGGTCGAAAGGTTTTCGGCGGATGCATCGATGTCGGAAGATGCGGCATCGTCGGCAAAAGCGGCGGTGGGCATCGTTCCGGCCACAAGCGCGCAGGAGACGAAGAGCGAGAATGCGGCGCGCGATGCGAAATGGCGTGCATGCTCTCTTCGGAGGAAACGCGAGGACACGCGAAGGGCCGCTTGCGCGGCCGTACGCGCACTCGCGCATGGCTTGTAGTGCGTTTCTGGTGTCATGTACCATGCCTTTCCGCGACGGCAACATGCCGTCGCCTGCTCCACGGTAGAACGCAAAGCTCGGCTCATTATACCGAAGGTCATTTCCCACCCTCAAAGCGCGGGGCGCTCACACGGCCGCCAAGCAGCCGAAATCACGCCGCATTGGCCTTTGAGCTGGCATTTTGCCCATGGAGGATGTATGGACAGGATATGAATGCCACTTGAAGGGTTTCATAGTGGCTCACATGGGATAACGCTATGCCTTCAGCTTGTCGCGCGCGGTGCGCCAATCGGGCAGGAAGGCGTCCATCAATTCGTGAAAGCGCGGACCATGGCTGGGCTCCAAAAGGTGGCAGAGCTCGTGCACGACGACGTATTCCAGGCATTCGGGCGGATAGAGCGCCAAGCGAACGTTGACGCACACGCGCCCCGTGGAGGGCTGGCAGCTTCCCCACCGGCTTTTCATGTTGCGATACGCCAGGCTCTTCACGCGCACGCCCATGATGGGCTCCCAGCGGGCGACCAGCTGGGGCACGAACGCGCTCACCACCGCCCGCCATTCGCGCACGTCTTCGGGCGTGGCAAGGGCCGCGGTGGTCTGCGGCGAGGAGCGCAGCGCCTCCTGCTGCTGCAGAATCCAGGATCGCTTGTCGCGAATGAAGCGCTCGACATGGGAAAAGGGCATGCCCATGGGCACGCTCGCCTGAACGTGGCCGTCGGGCGGCATAACGCGAATGCGCAGCGTCTTCACCCGCTTGCGCAGGACGCGGACCTCGAATTCGTCCACGAACCGCAGACTGTCTTCTATCAAGCCCCCGCCTCCAGCACGATGGCATATGCCTCGTTGCGCTTCAGGCCGAACTCGCTCTGCAGCGCCTTCGTGACGTCCTTGCGGGAATGCGTTCCCTCGGCCAGCAGCTCCGCAGCGCGCGTTGCAGCGTCGATGGCCGCATCGGCATGGGCGTCTTCGCGTTCGGCGTCGTTGGGCGCGTCGATGACCAGCACGCATTCGCCACGCATCTCGCCCGCCTCGGTACGACGCGCAATCTCCTGCGCCACTGCGGGCGCATCGTCCACCAGGATTTCCTCGTGCGCCTTGGTGAGCTCGCGGCACAGAGCAACGCGCCTGCGGGGAAATACGCGCGCGATAACGCCCAGCGCATCGGCCGCACGGCGGGGGCTCTCGTAGAACAGGAGCACGGAATCAAGCGCGGCCAGGCCCTGCAGCACGCGTTCGCGCTCGCCTTCCTTGCGTGGGAAGAAACCGCCGAAATAGAAGCGCGGACAGGTGAAACCGCTGGCCACGTAGGCAGTGGCAACAGCCGTTCCGCCAGGAAGCACCACGACGGGAGCGCCGGCTTCGCGCGCGGCGGCGATAAGGCGCTGGCCCGGGTCGGATACGCCGGGCATGCCCGCATCGCTGCAGTACGCCACCACGTCGCCCCCAAGTACGCGCTCCACGATTTCGCCAGCGCGCGCCTGAATGCTCGCCTCATCGCAGCGCTGCAGATGGGCATGGATATCGAAAAGGGAAAGGAGCTTGCCGGTAACGCGCGTGTCCTCCGCGTACACCACCGACGCCTCGCGAAGGGCATCGAGCGAACGGGGCGTCATATCACCCAGATTGCCCAGCGGCGTGGGGCAGATATAGAGCACACCCGACATGCGCGTTCCTTTCGTTTCGTTTGGCATATGGCTAGCAGCATACACCATGGCAAGCGGGCGCCGCGCGCAACGGGCAGCGATACCTCATCTCGCGCACATGGCATACGCGAAAAGCCCCGCTGCCGAATTGCTGTGGCAGCGGGGCTCGCGGAGTTGCGAATGCGGCGCTATTCGACGACGAACGACCCGCCCTCGCCCCACTGCCATGCGCCCCGCACGCCGTGTTCGGCGGCGGCGAGCTCGAAATGCAGCTTGGCAATGCCCAGGTCGGTGTACTCCATGCCGCTCTTCACCGTGGGCAGCGTGGCACGCACCGGAGCGTCGGCGGATTCCTGAGCAAACACGACGGGCTGCTCGTTCACCGCCGAGGGGCCCGCATGCACGGCCTCGACTGCCTCCTGGATCCAGACGGGAGCCTGGTCGAACGACACGGGACCCGCATACAGCTGGGAGAACTTCTTGTCGCGGGCGCGAATGCCTGCGCGAATGGTGCGCTGCTTGAGGGGCGTCTTCTGAATGGCATAGCCGAAGGGCATCACGTCATGCAGAACTTCGCCTTCGGCAAGCTCGACGCGCACGGTCTCGCGGTTGTAGGTGCTGGCAACCCAGCAGGTTCCCAAACCAAGCGACGTGGCCAGAAGCGCCAGACGCTCGCCATAGTAGCCAAGCTTCTCCTCGATAACCGGGTCCTTCGGAGCCACGAGCGCGATGTAGTACAGCACCTCGCCTGCAAACATTCGCTCGTTCATATCGATGGCCGAGCCGCCGTCGCGCGGGCCATACAGCTGAAAGTGCAAGCCCTCCACCTCATTGGCCCTATCGATTTCGGCCTGCAGCGCATCGAGCTTCTCCTGCTCCACCGGACGCGATTCAAAGGCGCGGCACGAAACGCGCGACCCGATAGCCTCGAAAAACGTACGCGCTTCTTCGGGATCTGCTACGCGAATGGTCTCGGCTGCCTTGCTTTCACTCATGGGAACCCCTTTCGGCCCATCGTGTCCTCGACGCGCATGCGGCCGTTCCGCACCGCGCCCCACAATTCCGCGCCCGAATGTACCATATCGATTTCCATAAAATATGATTGTACGCAATACGTCATTGCGCCGTTACATTTCACGCGACGTAAGCCCAATGGAGCCGAGAGGAACGGCTAGGAACGGTCCCCCGCCTGATGGGCGAGCTTGAACAGCTCGTCTTTGCTCTTGATGCCCATCTTGGCATAGGCGCGATACGCATGCGTATCCACCGTGCCTTTCGAGATGTAAAGCGTCTCGCGCACGTAGGCGCGACTGCAACCACGCGCAAGCAGCGATACCACTTCGGCCTCGCGCGGCGTGAGCCCATAGGCATCCTCCAGGCTGTCGCAAAACGCCTGCACGGGATCGGGCGCCGCTTCGACCGCAGACTCCGTGCTCTTTGCGTCCGCGCGGGGACCCGGGAAGAACGAACCGCCACCTCCGAACGCGAACACCACGGCCAGCGCGAAGGGAATGAACGCAAACAGCATCACCGTGGAAAAGCCCCACGAATCCGCAAGAGGGCGAATCGCGTCCCACAGGCGCGGCCCCATCAGGCCCGCCATGTTGATGATGGCGACCCACAACGCGAACGCAGCCCCTTCGTGCCCCGACCAGCGCTTGCCGATGAGCAGGATGGAGAGCTTGGCGACAACTTCGAAGCCCAGGTCGACCGCGAGCACCATGACGAATGCAACGGTAAGCATGGAAACGCCGCCGACCGAAGCGCAGGCGACGCCCAGAAGCGCCAGCGGCAACGTCCACGCATACAGCGTAGACAAGCCGAAACGCCTGGTGTTGCGCAAGGCAAACCACAAGACGCCCCACAGCACCAGCGCGCCCACGGCGAACACGAACGTGGTCACGCCGAACGTGCCGCTCCGCAGCGACGATACGGCCGACCACACGAACGACAGCGAGAGAAACGAAACGAGCAGGTTCACGAGCGTAAGCGCATCGGCACGCACGATCCTCAGCGACGAGCCCCGCGCTTGGGCATTCGCATGCGCGAAGCCAGCGGAATCGCCTTCCCCGCCCATGCGCACGGTACGCACGAGCCCCAGCTGCGCGGCCAAGGGAAGCACGACGAGAAGCACGTAGATGATGGGCTGCGCGAAATCCTGCGCCAGAGCCGCGAACGACACCACGAACGAGACGAGAGCGAACGACGGGCACCAGCTAAGCGCCGTGCTCTCGAGCGTATCGGCATCGAGGCGCGCGAGGACCACGCCCCACGCCGTCGTGCATGCCGCAAGCCCCACGCCCGCCAGCACGCTCGCAGCCAGAAGCAGCTCCGCGCTTTCGGGAACCGCGCCCAAACGCAGCAGCGAAACCATGAGCACGCCCAGAACCATGCCCGCGCAACCAGCCCACGAAGCGGGCAGCGAAGCTCCGCTTCCCGCACGCTCGCACAGGATGGCCATGGCGGCATAGCCGCATAACGACGCAATAAGATACGGCCCCTCGGAAAAGCCGATGCCCGCTAGGGGCGAGTCGACGAAAAACGAGGGCGACACGAACAGGACCAAATAGCCCCATGCCCAAAGCAGGCCGCTGGAAAATGGTGATAGCAATCTCAACATCTTTACCCTCTCGCTTCCACGGCAACTCTAACACGGATAGTTCTTCGCGCACCGCCCCGTTGAAGAATTGAAGCAAGTTCAAGCACTTTGCTTGATGCCTCAAGCACGTAATAGGCCCTTTGCTTGATGTGCGAAAACGCCCATGCGACTATCGTAGGCGCCATGGAGGGGCTCGCTGAGATACAGCAGCCACATCAACAAGTGAGGAAGGTAATCCATGGCTACACTTTCACGCAGAAACTTTATCACCGGCGGAGCTGCCATCGGCACGCTCGCCATCGCGGGCTTGGCAGGTTGCGCACCCAAGTCCACCTCCGCCAAATCCACCACCACGGAGGAAACTAAGAGCACCAAGGCAGAGGCATCCTCGACCTCTTCCTACGAGATTTCCGAAACGCGCGAAGCCGATATCGTCGTCGTGGGCGGCGGCATGTCCGGCCTTTCCGCCGCCGTGTCCGCCTCCGCCAAGGGCAACAAGGTCATCCTCATCGAAGCCAACACCAACACCGGCGGCAACGGCCATGGCACCGAGGGCATCTTCGCCCTGGGCACCGACATGCAGAAGGAAACGGGCATCAGCTTCACGTTCGAAGACGTCATCGGCGAGGAATTCGACTTCTGCAACTACCTCATCGACGGTCGCGCCTGGAAGGACCTGGTAGATGTCTCGGCCGAGAACGTCGAATGGCTCATGAGCAACGGCGTTAAGTTCGACGGCGTAGACGACTACCGCGGCCAGGGCAAGCTTCCCGCATTCCACTGGTACGCCGGAGGCGCCAAGGAAGGCTACATCACGCCCATGACCAACAAGGCCGAAGAGCAGGGCGTTGAAATCATCTACAGCGCACGCGGTCGTGAGCTCCTGGCCGAAGATGGCAAGGTCAGCGGCATCGTGTTCGAAAAGGGCAAGGATTACATCCAGATCAACACCAAGGCCGTAATCCTGGCCACGGGCGGCTATGCCGACAACGACGAGAAGCTGCGCGAAATGGGCATCAACCCCGACCTGGTAACGCGCAAGGGCTTCCCCCATCACGAGGGCGACGGCCTGGACATGGCCCTTTCCATGGGCGGCGTCGACGAGCGCGCCAAGCGCTGCGTCATGCGCGAGCCCGGCACGAAGGGCGCCGACTTCGAGTCGGCCCTGGGCGCTCTGGGCATCCGCAACGGCGGCCCGGTCGTCTTCGTCAACCAGAAGGGCGAGCGCTTCACCGATGAGAACTGCATCGTGAAGAACCAGGCCTACGCCTGCAACAGCGTGCTCAGCCAGACCAAGTCGTACGTCATCATGAACGAAGCCGTTATGAAGCAGATCGACGAGACGATTCCGCCCGTTTCCGATTCCCTCTCCGTGGCAGCAGCCGCCGGCATGGAAAGCGGCGCCGGCGTGCACAAGGCCGACACCCTCGAGGAGCTGGCAAAGGCCATCAACGTGCCCGCCGACACCCTGGCAAGCGAAATGAAGCACTACAACGAACTCTGCGCCAGCGGCCATGACACCGACTTCGGCAAGGACGCAAGCGTGCTGGTGGCCATGGAGAACGGCCCGTTCTGGGCATTCGAGCACGGCCTGTTCTACTTCTCCACCATCGGCGGTATTCGCACGAACCGCCAGTTCCAGGTTGTGAACTCCGATGACGAGCCCATCGATGGCCTGTGGGCCGTGGGCACCGACGGCTGCATGCTCTATGGCAACACCTACACAGTGAGCATGCCTGCCAGCTGCATGGCGAACAACATCAACTCCGGCCGTCACGCAGGAGCCTACGCCATCGAGTACATCTCGGCATAGCCCCACATCGACTATCCCGAAGCGCCGCAAAGCCCCCTCCCCCTCCAACACGCGGCGCCCTCCCCATTCGAACGAGAGCCCGCTCATTCCGAGCGGGCTCTCGCCTAGGAGGGATATGGCGCGCGAACGCAGAGGAAGGTTATTCGCCGAGCCACGTCATGTTATCGGCGACGGTTTCCCCGCCTGCACGATACTCATGGCAGTTGTTGCAGCTCATAGCGTTACCGCCCAGCTGCGTATCGGTGTAGTCGAGGCTCGAGCCATGAATGGGGTTGTACTTGTTCCACAGGCCAAGCGCCTCGGCTTCGGTACGTGCGTCTGCACCCACCGCGTTGCCCTCGCCATAGGCGAACAGGTCGGGGGCATTACCGTCGAGCTTCGGTCCCTGGCCAATGGTGCCGTTCACCGCGCTTTCCGCGGCGACGTAGCCAAACGTGATGGCGCGACCGATGGACGTTCCCGGAATGTGGCGTGGGTAATTGCCCGCGAAGAAACTGCCCGATGCATTGCCGCAAGCGAACAGGCCGGGAATGGGATTGTCTTCCATATCGAGGACGCTGCAGTTGCCATCGATGCACAGACCGCCCGTAGTTGCCAGCACGTTGCTGTTCGTAGTGAACGCGTACAGCTTGCCACCAGTGAAGGGCATGGTCTGCGAGAGGTCGCGGTCGAAATCCTCGTCGCGGCCATTGACGCAGAATCCAGCATAGCGATCGAGCGTCGCCTGCAGCCCCTCGGCGTCAATGCCGCATGCCTCGGCCAGTTCGGCGGGCGTGCTGGCCTCGTAGAGCCAGCCCTTGCTCTTGAACTCCTAGAAACCGCCGTCTTCCAGACCCTGGCTCATCGCCTCGTCAAAGATGTACCAGCAGTTCTTGCCGTAGCCGGGCTGAGCGTTCTGCGCATTGGAAACCACCTGGAACGGGCCGTCTTCGCGCACGAAACGCTGGCCGCGGCCGTTCACCAGGATGCCCAGATACACTGCATTCCACGTGCGGAAGTCGGCAAAACTGGTGGGCGTGCCCCAGCGGAAGTTCATGACAGGATGCGGAATCGGGTCCATCTGCGCGCCCACGGCAAGGCCCATCATGTGACCGTCGCCCGTGGTGCCCCAGCTCGGGTTCCACCAGCTGGAGTTCGCGTAGTCTTCCGGACGCGTCCAGGCTTCCATCATTTCCGGGTTCGCATCGTAGCCGCCCGTCGCAAGCACGACGCCCTTCGATGCATTCGCGCGGAAATAGCCATCCTCGTCGCGTGCGATAACGCCCGTGACACGACCGCTCGCATCGCGCTCGAGCTGCACGGCGGGCGTGCTGAAGCGCATATCGATCTTATCGGGATACGCATTCTTGGCAATGTCCTGCATCTCGAGGCAGACGTATATGCCCGAAAGGCCGCTGCGCACCGAGGCGGTCTCGGGTAGCGCGGGGCTATCGTAGAAACCCAGCTCGGAAGGGATGAACTGCGTCATCGCGGGAAAGCCATTCGTGGCCGGGGCCTCGGCGACGGGCGTGATGACGAAGCCGTTGGCGCCCTTGTTCAGCATGGCCTGCCAAAAGTCGGTCGCCTCGCCCGAACGCTCGACGTATGTGCGCGGCGCTTCGGGGCGAATGCGGTAGTACGCGGCACGATAGATTTCGTCAAGCAGAATGGCGCGGTCCACCACCCTGCCCGTTTCCTTCTGGATCTGGGCGTCAACGGCGCCGAAGCACTCGAAGCAACCGCGGCCGCGCGTCATCTTCTCGAGCAGGAGCACCTTCGTGCCCATGTCGGCCGCCTTCAGAGCGGAAATGAGACCGCCCACGCCAGCGCCCACGACCACCACGTCGAAACCCTCGTCGCGCTTTATGGCACTCGTATCCACCGTGGCCTCGAACGCAATCGGACCGCGAGGACCAGGGCACGTTGCCTTGCGCGCGGGCATGAGGTTCACGCCCTCGGAGTAGATATTCTGGTACATCGACGAAGATGCATCCTCGCCACCTGCGGCATTCGTGCTAGCGGCTTTCTTTCCACTGGGCGCGCATCCCGCAAACGCGCTCGCGCCCACGGCCATGGCGCCCAACGCGGCGGCCGTAACGAAGTTCCTACGGCTCACGTTTCTCTCTGTCATGAGTCTCCCTCCCTGTAATTTGGCAATTCCCTTTCTGGTATACACTGTATACCGACGCGGTTAGTTTACACTGTAGACGAACAATATGCAAGGACCTCGACGGAGGAGCGCCCATGCCAGGCAAGCAGCAAGCAGCATCGAAGGAAAACGCGCAGCTCACACCCGAGCGAATCGCACAGACCGCACTCGAGCTCGCCGACCAGATCGGCATCGAGGGCGTGTCCATGCGCAAGCTCGCCGCGCAACTCGGCGTGACCGCCATGGCCCTCTACCGCTACTACCCCTCCGTCGATGCCATCCAAGCAGCAGCGGTGGCGCTGGCGTTCACCGAGGTCGACACGCATCCCATCCCCGGCGAGCGCTGGGATGACACCATCCGGCGCACCACGGCATCCATCCGCGAGATGCACCTCAACCACGCATCCGCCCACCTGCACCTCATCGAGGCATCGGGCGAAAGCCCCGCGCTGGCGGCGCACACGCAGTGCATCTACGCGCTCCACGAAGACCAGGGCATTCCGCCCGAGGTTCTGCGCAAGGCCTGGCGCCTCATCGACGCGTTTCTGGGCGGCTTCCTGCAAGGCGAGATTCGCGACGTGGTTAACGAACACGAAATGCCCGAGGCGGCATCGGGAGACAGCTGGCGCGAAACAGCGGCGGGCGCCTATTCCGAAGAGACCTTCCACGACGGCATTGGCATCATCATCGCGGGCATTCGCGCGCTCGCTTCACCCGACCCCTGCGACTGGCACACGCCCCAGGCGCGCGATTAGAACCTATCCGAGGACGGGCATGCGTCCAGCGCATCTGCCATAATGGACGCATGGAAACTACGCATTCTCATATCGCTGCGCCCGACCACGTTTCCGTGCGGGGCGCACGCGTGCACAACCTGAAGAACATCGACGTCGACATCCCGCTGGGGTGCTCGGTTGGCATCGCAGGCGTATCGGGAAGCGGCAAATCGTCGCTGGCCCTGGGCGTGCTCTACGCGGAAGGATCGCGCCGCTACCTCGACGCGCTTTCTACCTACACCCGGCGCCGCATCTCCCAGAATGCCCATGCCGCCGTCGATGAAGTGCGCCACGTTCCTGCCGCATTGGCCCTACGCCAGCGCCCGGGCATCCCCGACGTGCGCTCGACCTTCGGAACATCCACCGAGCTCTTGAACTACCTGCGCCTGGCGTTCTCGCGCCTGGGTAGCCACGCATGCCCCAACGGACACCTTGCGCCGCCAACCATGAACGTTGCTCTCGAGCTGCCCATCACATGCCCCGAATGCGGCGCCTCCTTCTTCGGCCCCGGCGCCGAAGACATGGCGTTCAATTCCGCGGGCGCCTGCCCCACCTGCTCGGGAACGGGCGTGGCGCGCACCGTCGACGTTTCCACCCTGGTTCCCGACGAAACCAAGACCATCGACGAAGGTGCCGTAACGGTGTGGGGCAGCCTGATGTGGTCGCTCATGAAGGACATCTGCCGGGAGATGGGCGTACGCACCGATGTGCCGTTCTGCGAGCTCACACCCGAAGAGCGGCACATCGTCTACCACGGCCCCGCCGAAAAGAAGCACATCCTCTACCACAACGAGAAAACGGGCATCGCCGGCGAGATGGACTTCACCTACTACAACGCCATCTACACGGTGGAGAACGCCCTTTCGAAGGTAAAGGACGAAAAGGGCCTGAAGCGCGTTGCAAAGTACCTGAAGGAAGGCCCCTGCCCCAGCTGTGGCGGCACGCGTCTTTCCGAGAAGGTGCGCTCCACCAAGCTCTGCGGCATCGGGCTCGACGAAGCCACGGCCATGACGCTCGACGAGCTGGCCGCGTGGATTCCCACGGTAGTGCCTCGACTGCCCCATGACATGCAGCCCATGGCGGAATCGATCTTCTCGGGCATGGAAGAGCCCATTCATCGCCTTCAGCAGCTTGGCCTGGGATACCTCACGCTCGACCGAGCCTCCTCGACGCTTTCCACAGGCGAACGGCAGCGCGTGCAGCTCACGCGTGCGGTGCGAAATCGCACTAACGGCGTGCTCTACGTGCTCGACGAGCCTTCCATCGGCCTGCATCCCTCGAACGTCGACGGGCTGCTGGGCGTTGTCGACGACCTTATTCGCGACGGCAACTCCGTCATGCTGGTAGACCACGACGTGCGCGTGCTGCGCGAATGCGATCACATCGTCGAGATCGGCCCCGGTTCGGGAGCCGCGGGAGGAAACGTCATCGCGCAGGGCACCGTCGACGAGGTGGCGCATACGCCCACATCGCGCATCGGGGCGTTCCTTTCGGGAGAACGTACCGTGCGAAAGCGCACCACACCACCAGGCGATATATTCGAACGCGGTGCGATACACCTGGAAACGAGCGCGATTCACACGGTGAAGCCGCTGACGATCGACATACCGCTGGGCTGCCTCACGGCCATCACCGGCGTTTCGGGTTCGGGCAAGACGACGCTCGTCCTGGAAAGTCTCATCCCCGCGCTCAAGGCGCACTTCGCTAACGAGAAGCTCCCCGAGCACGTCGTGCGCATCAACCCCGCCGAAATCGAGCGGGCAAACCTCATCGACGCCACGCCCATCGGCATCAACGTGCGCTCGACCGTAGCCACCTACTCGGGCGTGCTCGACACGCTCCGCCGCGCGTTCGCCGCCACCAACCTGGCAAAGGAACGAGGGCTGAAGGCGGGGGCATTCTCGTACAACACGGGTTCGCTACGCTGTCCCACCTGCGACGGAACGGGAAGCATATCGCTCGACGTGCAGTTCCTTCCCGACGTCGACATCGAATGCCCCGATTGCCGCGGCGCACGCTACGCCCCCGATGCATGGAAGATTCCCCTTTCCAACCAGGAAGGGCCGAGCCTGCCCGACCTCATGGCGCTCTCGGTCGACGAGGCGCTGGGCGCCATCGAGGGCATGACGGGCGTAAAGAAGGCAGTTCAGAAGCTGCAGGTACTCCACGACCTGGGGCTGGGCTATCTCACGCTCGGCGAAGCCACGCCTTCCCTATCGGGCGGCGAAGCGCAGCGCCTGAAGCTCGCGAGCGAGATGGGAAAGAACCAATCCAACGCACTGTTCGTGTTCGACGAACCCACCATCGGGCTTCATCCGCTCGACGTGGAAGTGCTCATCGACGTTCTGCAGAGCCTCATCGACGCGGGCGCCACCGTAATCGTCATCGAGCACGACCTCGACATGATTTCGAACGCCGACTACATCATCGACCTGGGGCCCGGCGGGGGCGAAGCAGGTGGCCGCATTGTCGCGGCCGGCACGCCCGAGCAGATTGCGAGCACGCCCGAAAGCATTACGGGCGCATACCTGTAACGAAGCACGAGGAGATTCGCCATGAGAAGGCACGACCGAGAAGTGAGCGCATTCGAGGACATCCTGGCCATCGTCGAGGAAGGCAAGATCCTGCGCCTGGGACTGATGGATGAGGGCTTTCCCTACGTCGTGCCGCTCCATTATGGCTACGAAGCGCACGAGGGAGCGTTCACGTTCTACATGCACGGCGCGCGCAAGGGCCACAAGCTCGACCTCATCGAGCATGACCCGCACGTCTGCATCGAGGTCGACCACGACGGAGGGCTCGTTTCCGGAGGCGACGTTCCCTGCAACTACAGCTCGGCATACGCATCCTTCATCGGGCGCGGAATCGCCGAAATCCTACCCGACGGCCCCGAAAAGGCGCATGCGCTCGCTGCGCTCATGAAGCATCAAACCGGTAGCGATTTCGCCATCGACGAACGCATGGCACGCGCCGTCGCCCTAATACGCGTTACCGTGCGCGACTACTCCGCCAAGCGAAAGCCCGGGGAGTAAGCCCCAACCGCAAAACCACCTGGCAAAACAAAGCGACCCGCACGAATGCGGGTCGCTTGCGCGTTATATGCTGCGGAATCGCTTAGGAGCGCATGGTCTGGCCACCGTTTGCGTGGCACTGGCCGCAGGTGTCAACCTGCTCGGCATGACCCTTATGGCACTCGTTGCAGTTCATCTCGCCATGCGGATTTGCGTGGGGGTTGTACGCACCCAGGCCAGCCGTCTTCTCGGCCAGCGAGTCGTAGCTGCCGCCATGGCAGGACAGGCACGTCTCGTTATCCACGTAGTAACGCTCGGCAAGACCAAGGTCGTCGGTGTTGCCGGAAAGCTGAGAGCCCAGCTCGGCGAGCTGAACATCCAGCTCGGCCTTGTGGCAATCGAGGCACGTTACCTTGGCACCCGCATGCAGGTGAGCCAGGCCGGCGCCGTTGGAAGCGTCAGTGCCCTCGTAGTTGGCCAGGTGCTCGCCCATGCTGTCATGGCACACCGTGCCGCAGAAGGAAGGCGTGTTGTGCCAGGCGAACGCACCAATGCCGGCAATGATCACGACGGCGACGATAACGCCTGCCACGATGCCCTTCTTATGCATCTTCTTCTGGAGTTCCTGAGGCATGTTTTCCTCCGCCATTGCTATTCTCCTTTCGCTGCATGCTCGCCGGACACGTAGCCAAAGGTGACGCAACGACCCACCGAAGGCCCGAAGATGTTGCGGGGATAGTTACCGCTGAAGAAGCCGCCCGAAGCGCCACCGGCAGCGTACAGGCCCTCGATCACGTTGTTGTCGTAGTCGAGCACGTGGCAGTTGTAGTCAACTACCAGGCCGGAAACGGTTGCCAGAATGGTGGACTGATGGATCATGGCAAAGAACTCTTCGCCTTCGATCTTGGTGGCCTTGGCCATGTTGCGGTTGAAGTCCTCGTCCTTGCCCGCGTCCTTGAACGCGTTGAACTTGGCGCATTCGTCCTCGAGCGTCTTGGCGTCGCAGCCCATCTTCTCAGCCAGTTCGGCCAGGCTGCTGGCGCGGAACGCCCAGCCCTTCTCGACGATGCCGTCGAATGCCGTCAGGGCCTTCTCGCGCTTCGCGTCGTCGAGAGCGGCCATCTGCGTGGAGCTGGAGAGGCGCCACGTACGCTCGCCGCAGCCCTTCTGGGCGCTAATGGCGTTGGAGCGAGCCTGGAACGGAAGGTCCTCGGCGCAGAAGCGCACGCCCTTCTCGTTCACCATGATGCCACCCAGGAAGGGGCTCAGGCCCGTCGCGCCACTGTAGAAGCCCGTGGGGTTGCCGAAGTCGAAGTTCATGATGGCTGCGGGCAGCGGGTCCATCTGGCCACCCACGGCCAGGCCCATGAGCTGGCCGTCGCCCGTGGTACCCGTATTGGGGCACCAGGAAGCGTAGTTGGTCACGTCTTCCGTGCGGCACCAGGCCTTCAGCATCGTGGGGTTGGCCTCGAAGCCGCCCGTTGCCAGAATGACGCCCTTGCTTGCGTTTACGCGGAAGTAGCCGGACTCATCCTTGCAGATGGCGCCGGTCACGCGGCCGCCGTCTTCGCGCTCGAGCTGCACGATGGCGGTGTTGTAGCGCAGGTCGGCGTTCGGGCGCTTGCTGAACGTGTTCGCCAGGTCGGCAACGATCATGATGCCAGCGCCACCGGCGTTGCTGGTCGTCTGCTCGGACCACTGCTCGCTCTTGAAGGCGATTTCGGTCTGGGGAGCGCCATAGCCGTGCGTGGCGGGGTTGCCAGCCTTGAAGAACGTCTGGATCTGGCCTTCGCCCTCGTCGAACTTCTCCTGCAGCCAGTCAGCTGCTTCGCCGGAGCGGTCGCCCCAGAGCTTGATGGGGTCGACGGGCACGCGGTACTGGGCGGCAAAGCGCATGACGTCCATCATTTCGGCCTTGTCGACGATGTTACCGGCTTCTTCCATCTTCTTGCCGCCGATAACGCCCATACCCTCGAACATGCCACGGCCAACGCCCATCTTCTCGATGCAGAGCACCTGTGTGGTGCCGTCATCGGAAGCGGAAAGGGCCGCAACGGAACCCGTGAGGCCGCAACCGGCAACCAGAACGTCGGTTTCCTCGGTGCGAACGATTTCGCTCTCGGGGATGGTGCGCATTTCGAAGGCCACGTTGCCCGTGCGCGTGAGGTCGCTGTCAAGATCGCGCACCGGAATGCTGCGCATCTTAACGGGGAACACGTCGGTGTAGAGGTCCTCGTTGAACCTTCCTACACCGCCGGCGTTCTTCACGGCAGCGGTTTCAGATGCCGAAGAAGAGCACCCTGCCATTCCCAGAGCGCCCGCGGCAGCCAACGCGCTGATACCCGCGGCTTTGAGGAAACCGCGACGCGTAGGTTCTAGGCATTCGTTTTTGCCCATAGATTACTTCCCTCCTGTGTCTACCTGTAATCCACTTGCCTTTTTCAGCTGCACAAGATACTGTTCCCGCAGCGCGGGCAGCATTGCACACATTCTTTGTATAGCCACCAAACGCAATGAACACGGGTGAATGCATGCGCGTTAGGGCTAAATGCGGTTCACCCGCATGTCACCCGCCACCTCATCAGGTGTTACTACTTTTGCTATACTTAATATGGCATTTCTTGGAGGGCAGAATACAATGGCGGAAGAGATGGAAAATCAGACCGAGGAGCAGGCGTATCCGGGCTTCATTTCGTCGATTGAAGGCGAAAATTCCCGCGTGAAGCTACTCCCCCTGAGGTATCTTGGCCTCGCTCTGTTCGTGTCCTGGCTGTGCCTCACTCACATTTCCTCCATCTATCCAGCCAACCCGGCCTTCGAGAACGAGCGCACGCTCTTCGACATCGGCATGCGCATTGGCGATGTGGGAACCCTCGCGATGCTCGCCATATTCGCACCGCGCATCAAGATGATTTCGAAGCACATGCGCCCCGCGGGAATCGCCTGCATCGCATCCACCCTCGGCACGCTCTTCCTCGCGGGGGTCGCCTTCCCCATGCATCTGGGCCCCGCCGTGGTAATCCTCACGAGCATCATCACCGCCATCGGCGGTGGCTTCCTCTTCTGCTTGTGGGCCCAGGTATACAGTCGCATGAACACCGCGCAGCTACTGGTATATGCAGGCGGCTGCTGCATCGCGGCATTCGGCGTATCGCTCATCGTCGGCAACCTGAAGCAGCCGGCCGCGCTCATCGCCATCAGCGCCATGCCCATCGGCTCCTTCATCTGCGCGTGGCTATCGCTCATGACGTTGCCCAACGAACGCCCCGCCGGGCCGAACATCCGCTACCCGCTGCCCACGCGCCTCATCGCGCTCATGACCATCGCAGCCCTCATTTCCAGCATCTCGGGCTTGCAGGAGCAAACGGGCATCGGAGGTTCCATGTTCCGCATCAGCGCCACGTGCCTCGTGGGCATCACGCTGCTGCTGTGCACCGCGCATACGCATAACATCGACTTCCGCCAATTCGCGCGCATGATGTTTCCCGTAGCAGTGGTCGCGGTGCTGCTCATCCCCATCACGTCGTGGCCATTCGCCTACTTCGCGTCGTTCTTGGGCAAGCTCGCCTACGTTTGCTTCACCATCTTCGCGCTCATGATCATGGCAACCATCTGCCATCGCTACGAGGTGCCCAGTCTGCGCCCCTTCGCCTGCGCCAGGGCATGCAGCGAAGGTGCTATCCTGCTGGGCGTGCTCTCGAAGCGCACGCTGCATACCATGCAGCTGCAATCCGACCAGACGTTCCTCTACGTTATCGCGGCCATCTGCATCACGCTTCTGGCGGTGTGCCTCATCATCTGGCGCCAGGAAAAGGCCGTGAACGAGGACTGGGGTGCCTGCGGCATCTCGCTGGAAACGGGCACGCGCGTCATTGGCGAGCGCGCGCGTTACGAGCGCCGCTGCAAGGAGCTCGCGGAAACCTACAACCTCACCGAGCGCGAATCCGAGGTGTTCGCCCTCCTGGGTCAGAACAAGAGCCGTGCCGAAATCGAGGCCGAACTCTTCCTCTCCGAGAACACCGTGAAGACGCATACGCGCCATATCTACCAGAAGACGGGCGCCCATTCACGTGAGGAAATCGTCTCGCTCATCGGGTAGCGCATCGCGCGCCCTCACCCGCCACAGAAAACAAGACACAGCTTCTGAACAGGCATTACGCAATCTCACATATTACATGTGATGTGCTATCACCCGCCCAAAAACTAAAGTATCCGCCATGCAGAAGGAGAAGCTATGCCCAACGGGGAACCGGTGCCCCATCAAGCGTCTTCCCTCCCGCATCTGCAAGACGAGAAAGCAGAGAGGTAAAGAGGAGAACATGCAGACAAGTATTTCTTCCGGCAATGTCTCGCGAAGGTCCTTCGTAAAGGGAACGGGGGCCATCACCGCCGCCGCTGCCGTAAGCGGCATCCTTATCGACGACATGTTCGAGAAGGTCGAACCCGCTTTCGCTGCCGAGGCGAATCAGGAGTCCGCCGAAGAGAAGGTCGTCCAGAGCCATTGCTCTTGCAACTGCGCCAGCCGTTGCCCGCTTTGGATGCACGTCAAGGACGACGAAATCCAGTGGATTCAGTCCGAAACCAAGGATTGGGACGACGAGGAAAACAGCCGTCAGCGCGCCTGCCTGCGCGGCCGTTCGGTGCGCCGTTGGATCAACCATCCCGATCGCCTGAAGTACCCCATGAAGCGCGTTGGCAAACGCGGCGAGGGCAAGTTCGAGCGCATCACGTGGGATGAGGCCATCACCACCATCAACGACGCGCTCCAGAAGACGTATAAGGAATACGGTCCCGAAGCCGTGTACTGGACGCTGGGCTCCGGCGTATACAGCCTGACCGGTCGCCCCATCGGCCGCTGGCTTGCCAACACGGGCGGCTACCTGGGCTACTACGGCACCTATTCCGCCGCTCAGGTAACCAAGGCCGCTCCGTACATGTGGGGTGGCACGGCCGCTTCCACGCCCGCGGCTATCCAGGATTCCGACCTGGTCATCTGCATGGGTTGGGCTCCTTCCGACACCATGATGGGCTCCACGGGCGAAGCGAAGCACGGCTACAACTGGGCTCACCGCGTGAACCCCAACGCCAAGTACATCCACATCGACCCGCGCTATAGCGACACCGTGGCCAACACGAGCGACGAGTGGATTCCCATTCGCCCCTCCACCGACGCCGCGCTGGTAGCCGCCATCGCCTACGTCCTCATCAAGGAAGACAAGGTCAACCGCGAGTTCCTGCACACGTACTGCGTCGGCTTCGACGAAGAGACGATGCCCGAGGCCTACAAGGGCAAGAACATGTCCTACGAGGACTACGTTCTGGGCAAGGGCTACGACAAGATCGAGAAGACCCCCGAATGGGCCGAGGCGATCACCCTCATCCCAGCCGAGCGCATCACGAAGCTCGCTCATGAGCTGGCCGAAGCCGAGCGTCCGTTCGTCGCCCAGAACCTGGGCATCCAGCGCCACTCCAATGGCGAGCTGGCCTGCCTGGCCGTAAGCCTGCTCCCCTGCCTCGTTGGCAAGATTGGCGGCAAGGGCATGAACTCGGGCATTAGCGTAGGTTCCTACAGCTTCAGCATCCCCTGGATCGGCGGCACCAATCCCTGCAAGACGCAGATTTCCATCTTCTCCTGGGCCGATGCCATCGACCACGGCCACGAGATGACCGCCCTGCACGACGGCGTCGTGGGCGCCGACAAGCTCTCGACCGACATCAAGTTCCTGGTCGAATACGGCGGAAACTGCTTCACCAACCAGCACTCCGACGCCAACGTGGCACACGACATCCTCGTCGACGAATCCAAGTGCGAATTCATCCTGGTTTGGGAAACCATGATGAACGATGCCGCCAAGTACGCCGACATCCTGCTCCCCGACATCATGCGCGCCGAGCAGAAGGGCATCATCAACGACGGCTGGTCGGGCGACGTCGCTTCCGTGACGTTCGCAAGCCCCGCCACCACGGGCGAGAAGTTCGAGCGTCGCAGCGCATTCGACGTATGCGCCGACCTCTGCGAGGCCGCTGGCGTGCGCGAAGAGTACCTGGACGGCAAGGACCAGGAAGGCTGGACCAAGGAAATCTACGAGTCCGCCCGCGCCAAGGATCCCCGTCTGCCCAGCTACGAAGAGGGCTACGAGATGGGCGAGTTCCATTACCGCGACCCCAAGGGCTACACCCCCGCGCTGAAGACCTTCATCGAGGACCCCGCCGCGAACCCCCTGAAGACGCCGTCCGGCAAGATCGAGATCTTCTCCGAACAGCTTCAGAAGATCGCCGAGACGTGGGAGCTCGACGACGAGCGCGACGTCATCGCCCCCATCCCGCTGTTCACTCCCGGCGTAGACAGCTGGGAAGACTGCACCGAGGAAATGCCCTTCACGCTCATCGGCTTCCACTACAAGGCCCGCACGCACTCCAGCTGGGGCAGCATCGACGTCATCAAGCAGGCTGCGCCGCAGGAAGTCTGGATCAACACGATCGACGCCGAAAAGCTTGGCATCGAGAATGGCGAGATGGTAAGCGTGTTCAACGATCATGGTGAAGTCTGGATCCAGGCCAAGGTCACGCCGCGCATCATCCCCGGCTCCCTCGCCATCCCGCAGGGCGCCTGGCGCGATGCCGACATGGACGGCGACCGCATCGACAAGGGCGGCTGCATCAACACGCTCACGAACATGCATCCCTCGCCGCTTGCCAAGGGAAATCCGCAGCACTCCAACATCGCTGGCGTACGCAAGATTGGCTAGGAGAGACAACCATGACTGAATATCAATTCTATTTCAACGCCTCTCGCTGCACGGGCTGCAAGACCTGCGAGCTGGCGTGCAAGGATTACCACGACCTGTCTGCCGACGTGGCATTCCGCAAGATCTACGAGTACGTCGGCGGCGGCCAGACGGTCGACGCGAAGGGCGTCGTCCGCTCCAACGACGTATGGGTTAACTACATCTCGATGAACTGCAACCACTGCGAGAACCCCATCTGCACGCAGGTATGCCCCACGGGCGCCATGCACAAGGACGAGCAGGGCTTCGTATCGGTTGACCACAACCGTTGCGTGGGCTGCAAGTACTGCGAGATGTCCTGCCCCTACAACGTTCCCTCGTTCGACGAGGAGCTCGGCCAGATGCGCAAGTGCGACGGCTGCACCGAGCGCGTCGCCAAGGGCGAAAACCCCATCTGCGTCGATGCCTGCCCGCTCTACGCGCTCGACTTCGGCCCAGCCGACGAGATGAAGGCGAAGTACGGCGACAGCGAATGGCTCGCCCCGCTTCCCGACCCCTCCTACACGTCCCCCACTACCATCATGAAGGGTTCCGTCGTCTCGCATAAGGGCGGCACGCTGGAAGGCGAGCTCATGAACCCGAAGGAGGTTATGTAAATGCTACTTTCATACGCACAAGCTGAACTGCCTCTGCTCGTCTTCACGCTCCTCGCCCCCACGGGCCTCGCGGCTATCGCGCTGGTAGCCTGCGTGCAGGGCTTCTTCCCCACGGACAGCCAGGAAAAGAGCACGAAGGCCACGATGGTCCTGGGCATCGCCGTATTGCTGCTCGTCGCCGGCCTCATCGCCGCCATGATGCATCTGGGCTCGCCGTCTCACATCTTCAACATGGTCAACGGCATTGGCGTATCGCCCCTCACGAACGAAATCGTCGTTGCGGGCATCTCGATTGCCGCTGCCATCGCGTACTGGGCAATCGCCCTGGCCAAGCGCCCCGCCGCCGGCTTCCACAAGGCATTCGGCATCGCACTGGTCGTTCTGGCGCTGCTCACGGCTGCCTTCACCGGCTTCGCCTACGCCATCCCCTCGCTCATCACCTGGAACGGCGCATATGGCTGGATTGGCCAGATCTTCCTGGCACTGCTGGGCGGCGCGCCCCTCGCCGCTTGCGTGCTGGCGCTGGCGGATTACGACATGGATTCCAAGAGCATCCAGATTCTCGCCGTTATCGGCGCAGTTGCCCTCCTCGGCGCCATCATCGTGCTGGTTGCCCAGGGCTACGCCGCTGGCACCGCGATGAGCTCCACGGGTGCCACGCTGGCCGACCGCATGGGCGATTACCAGATGTTCGCTATCGCAGCATCCGTGCTCGCCTTCGCCGGCTATGTCATCTGGGCATTCGGCATGCTCAAGAACCACTCGCGCATCGCGCTCGCCGCACTCGGCTGCGTCATCGTCTTCGTCGCCCTCGCGCTGGTTCGCGTAGATTTCTACGGAATCATGCTTAACGTTGGTATTATGTAGCGCGCCTACGACAGACGAGTTGCCTAGCGGGGCCAATGACCACAAGCATTGGCCCCGCTTACTGCAAAGCACACGCATCATCGTAGAGGAAGGATACATACGATGAGTAAAGGCTACCATCAGATCGGCACCGCCGCCCATGCGCTGGGATCGCTGTTCTACATCGACCCTTCGTCCGAGCAGTGCGCCACGCTCCGTGCCTGGCTTGCCGAAGAAAACACGCCTGTTAGCTGGGAATACGGTCAGCCCGATGCCCAGAGCGCGCTCACGCTCATGGCCGATTCCGTGAAGCGGGACGATTCCGAGGCGCTCCATCAGGAGTACAACCGCCTCTTCATTGGGCCCTACACGCTGCCCGCGCCGCCCTGGGGTTCCGTCTACACCGACCCGGAAAGCGTGATCTTCGGAAACGAAACGCTGGCGCTGCGTCAATGGATGCGCGACAACCTCATCAAGATCAACCTAAGCGAAAAGGAACCCGAAGACCACTTCGGACTCATGCTGCTCATGCTTTCGTGGTCGGTGGCAAACGACGTTGCCGATGAGGCTCTCGACGAGTTCTTCGAGGAGCACCTTCTCCCCTGGGCCCCGCGTTTCCTCGATTTGTTCGAAGAAGGCGCGGAACTGGGGTTCTACAAGGGCCTGGCCCAGCTCGCACGTGCAACGCTCGCCGATTGGCAGCAGCGCTTCGAGCTTACGCCCCTTGTCGTGCCGCTGGCTCGCTAGCGCCGCCCATCAATCAGGTAGCCCGCTGCGGGGAGGAAGGAAGCCTGCGTGCGCCCTATAGATGCATCCGACATTCGAAAGCTCGCGCATGACGAGTATCGTACATACATGACCCACTTCCATAACGAGGCGAAGCAACTTCGCCTCGTTATGTCGTCTTCCGGCGTTCCCATCGACGAAAGCCCAGATGGCACACATGCGCGATGCGCGACCCTGCGCAACGAGCTGCACGAAGCCGGTGCCACGTTCAGGAACGACGGCAAGAGCATCGTCTACGGCAAGCTCTCCCCCGCATGCGAACGCTGCCAGACGGGCGTTCGAAGCGTCTCGGAGTTCGTATCGCTCGCATGCGATCGCGCGTGCTGGTTCTGCTTCAACCCGAACCAGTGCGATTACGACACCTACAAATCGCAGAAGAAAGACTGCATTACCGAAATCGATGCCTTCCGCCGCCAGATGGACGGCCTCGATTTCGTTGCACTCACGGGCGGAGAACCCCTGCTGTTCCCACAGGAGACCCTCGCATTCTTCTCGCACGTGCGCGAGGTTGAGCCCAACGCTCACCTGCGCCTGTACACCTCGGGCAGCAATCTCGACACGCAGCTCCTGAAGCAGCTGGCAAACGCGGGGCTCGACGAGATTCGCTTCAGCGTGAAGCTCGACGACGACGTCGACGCACGCGAGGATACTTGGAATCGCATCGAAGCGGCCACGAGCCACATCCCAGCCGTCATGATCGAAATGCCCGTCATACCCGGTACAAAGGACGAAATGCAGGAAATCCTCCTGCGCCTCGACGCGATGGGCGCCTTCGGCATCAACCTGCTCGAGTTCTGCTTCCCCCTGCATAACGCGGAAGAATACGCGCAGCGCGGATACAAGCTCGTGGCCGACCCCTACCGCGTACCCTACGACTATGGGTACGCCGGCGCCCTGCCCATCGCGGGCAGCGAGGAACTCGCGCTCGAGCTGATGCTCTGGGCAATGGAAAAGAACCTCAAGCTGGGCATTCATTACTGCTCGCTCGAGAACAAGAACACCGCGCAGGTATACGAGCAGAATGCCGGCGGACGCATCGCCTTGCCGAACTACCGCTTCTCGCAGCGTTCGTTCTTCTACGAGACGGTGCACGCCTTCGAGGAAGACGCCCACCATATGGCTGCGCTGCTCGACGCCGTCGACGCCCCCTACGCATGGGATGACTCGCAGGGCATGATTTCGTTCGACCCGGCCCACCTTTCCTACGAAAGCGTGTCGAGCGCCATTGCCGACCACGCGCTGTTCCTTTCCTCTGGCATAATAGAGCGCTCGGCGCAGGGGCAGCGCGTGTTTCGGGAAGTTGGCTTGCAGGCCATCGAGCCCGGCGACGCCACGACAATAGTCGCTCACAGCTCCCATGCGCACCCATGCAACCAGCAGGCGCAGGCTGAAGACGAAAGGAAGGAGCGCGCCCATGACTGATGGAATCGCCTTCGGGCTCTCGCAGCTCTCGCTCGCGCTCTTCACCACGCTCGGGCCAACCGCAGCCTTCGCCTACATCGTGCTCGCGGTCTACATGCTTGCGGGCAAGCTTTCCGAAGAGCAGCAGGCCAAGCTCGACCATTACCTGCTCATCCCCATATCGCTGGCCATCCTGGGCGTCTTGGCCTCCACTACCCACCTGGGAAAGCCATCGAACTCGCTGTTCGTCCTCACGGGCGTGGGGCGCTCGCCCCTCTCGAACGAGGTACTAGCCGCCGTCGTGTTCGTGGGCATCGTATGGCTTCGCTGGCTCATGGGATACAGCAAGCATAAGCTCACGGTTCTTCGCACGGGTCTGCTCATCGCGGGAATCGCGGCCGCTCTAGGCCAAATCTGGTTCACGGCGAACGCCTACGCCATTCGCACGATCATCGCCTGGGCCCTCCCCTTCACGCAGCTCAATCAAATCGCGCTCGCCGTATTCGGCGGATGCCTCCTCGCGCGGCTCACGCTGCGCGCGTCGCGCACGCTAGCATCGCGCACGACGAACCTCGTCATCATCGGCATCGCAGGCGCGGCGCTCATCGCGCTCGCAGCAAGCGAGATTCAGCAATGCCTGGCCCTGCCCGCCATCCATGGAACGCTTTCCGCCACGAACGACCAGGCTGGCTTCTACGCCACCCTGGCGGCCATTTCGTGCGCGCTGTGCGCCATCGCCCTTGGATGCGGCCTGATGAGCGCCCACAAGACGCCGAACGCAAGGCTCTCCTGGGATCTGGCTAGCCCATTCCTGGGGCTTGCTGGCATTTTCATCGTGCGCTTCGGCTTCTACTGCCTCTACATGACGGCGGGGCTGTAACCATGACGCGCGTAAAGATCATCGCATTCATGAAGCGCTACCAGCCCCTCATCGACATTTCGGTGCTGGGCTACGCCGTCTACATGGCCATGAACGCCATCTCGCTATGGGGCGGCGTGTTCCCCTTCTTCCCAATGGAATTCCAGACCATGCAGGTAACGCTCGCCTTCTCGATGGCCCAATCGGCAGCGTTCCTGGCAACGTTCCTCGCCACCACGGCAACGGCGTACTTCTTCCCGCGCATCATACGAAAGACCCTCATCCTCACGGGAGCCCTGCCCATGGCAGCAGGCGCCTGCACGCTCATCGCGGCGCTCTACCTCGAAGTCGCCAAGGTGCCGCTCGTCGTTTTGGCGGGCATCTTGCTGGGCGTGGGCGGCGCCGGATTCGCCATGGCGTGGCAGCGCTTCTTTTCCGCCTGCAACGCGGCGAAGGGCAACCTCTGCCTGCTCGTGGGCACGGCCCTGGCCCCCTTCGTGTACTTCACGCTCTACCTGGTGCCTTCCGCGGTTACCGTGTACCTCATGCCGCTCATCCTCGTGCCGATATGCGGGCTCTGCGCGATGATATCGACGAGGCGCATCGACTTCGAGCAATCGCAGTTCGAGGACATTCCCCGCGAAAGCCCGCGCATCTATGCCGCGCTCATCCGCGACTACTGGAAGCCCGCCATGGCAATTGGCGCCATCGGCTTCGTTTCGGGCGTGGTACGCGCCTGGGCGCTATCCGACGCGGCCATGGGCGACATCACCAACATCGCCTCGATGGTGGGCGTGCTCGCGGTATCGCTCCTCGTGCTCATCCTCTGGCACCGCCAGCCCTTCTCCATCGACATTCGCATCGTGTTCCTCGCGCTCTTCCCCTTCGTCGCGGCGGCGATGGTGATATTCCCCTTCCTCGCCCCAGGCGACATGTTCTATGCGGCAGGGTTCATTTACGCGCTCTTCTCGCTCGCATCGGTAATCATGCTGCTCCAATGCACGCAGATTGCGCGTGACCGAGGGATCAACCCCGCGTTCATCTACGGCGCGTTTGGCTCGGTCGTCTACTTGCTGCAGAACGCAGGCCTCCTGTTCGGGCTTTCGTCCACGCAGACGGGCGACCCCGCCTTCGGAGCGCAGTTCATCGACACCACCATCAGCCTGTTCGTGCTTTCTCTGGCGCTCTATTTCCTGCGTGGCGGCGTACGCCCCACCTACGTGGACGCAGCCAAGACGGAAGGCGTCGAGTTCGTCTCGCTCGACCCTGCCATCAGCGGCACGAAGAAGCACGCCGCCAGCATGCGCACCCTGGGCTTCACCATCAACGAAAATGCCCCCACCGCATTCGATTACGAACCCATCCAGGAAGAGCAAGGCCCCGTAAAGGCCATCGAAGCCGAAACCGTCGCGACTCCCGCAACGCCCGCGGAACCCGAAGACGTGCAGAAGGCTCCCGAGGACTTCATGAAAACACGCTGCATCGAGATACAGGCAGAGTACGGCCTGACCAAACGCGAAACCGAAATCATGGAAATGATCGCCCGCGGCAACACGGTGGCGCGCATCGCCGAGATACTCGTCGTTTCGGAAAACACCGTCCGCACGCACGCGAAGCACATCTACACGAAGCTGGACGTCCACAAGCGCCAGGACATCATCGACCTTATTGCCGCCACGCCCGAGCCAAGCTACTAACCCTATCGCGGCACGAGCCAGCTACATAGCCCAATACGCAAAGGAACCCGCTCAATGAGCGGGTTCCTCTCGTTTGCACGTATGCGCTCGCCCCAACGAGGCGACACGCAGGCTATTCGGCGGCAGCGGCCTTCTTGGCGCGCTCTTCCTTCAGGTTCTCCTTCGCCACCGCAATCATGAGCTTGATGCGGTTGAGCTGGTTCACTTCGGAAGCGCCGGGGTCGTAGTCAACGGCCACGATGTTGCTCTGCGGGTACTGGCGGCGCATCTCCTTGATGACGGCCTTGCCCACCACGTGGTTCGGCAGGCACGCGAAGGGCTGCGTGCACACGATGTTCGGCACGCCCTCGTTCACCAGCTCTACCATCTCGCCCGTGAGCAGCCAACCCTCGCCCATGGTGTTGCCCAGGTCGAGAATGTCACTCGCACCACGAGCGATGTCCTCGATGCGCATGATGGGCTCGAAGCGCTTGCTGGCAGCCAGGGCCTTGCGCACGGGATTGCGCTGCGCCTCGCAGAACGAAACGAGCGAACGGGCGCCCAGGTACTTCTTGAAGTTGGGCGTGAGCTCCTTGTGACGCACGGCGGGGTTCAGCATGCCGAACAGGAAGAAGTCCACCAATCCGGGCACGTTGGCCTCGCAGCCTTCAGCCTCGATGGTGCCCACGATGTCGTTGTTGGCCGTGGGGTGGAACTTCACCAGGATCTCGCCTACCACGCCCACGCGCGGCTTGCTGCCGAAATCGATGCAGGGCAGCTCGTCGAATTCCTGCACGATCTGCTCGATCACGCGGTTGAACTGCCGGCGGCTCATCGACATCTCGTTCTCAACCAGGTAGTCCATCCACTTGCGGAACAGGGCATTCGCGCTGCCAGGCTCGGCTTCGTATGGACGCGTGCGATAGAGCATCTGCATCAGCAGGTCGCCCACCACGAGCACGGGGATGGCCGTAAGGAGCATCTTCGGCGTGACCTTGAACCCGGAGTTCACTTCGCCCGTGTTGTTGAACGCGAGCGACACCACGGGAACCTGGTCGAGGCCAGCCTCATGCAGGCCCTTGCGGATGAGCGCGATGTAGTTCGTCGCGCGGCAGCCGCCGCCCGTCTGGGTGATGATGAACGCCGTCTTGTCCATGTCGTAGCGGCCGCTCGTGGCAGCTTCCATGATCTGGCCGGTTACCAGGATGGACGGATAGCAGATGTCGTTGTTCACGTACTTCAGGCCAGCTTCCACGGCACCGTGGTCGACGGCGGGCAGAAGCTCGAGGTTGTAGCCATTGGCGCGGAACAGGGGCACGAGCAGCTCGAAGTGAATCGGGCTCATCTGCGGTGCCAGGATGGTGTACGTCTCGCGCATCTCCTCGGTAAATTCCACGCGCGGGAACTCGGTGGATGCAGTTTCACGGTTCGCCTTGAACTCGAAGCCGTCGGTGACGCACGCGCCACGGGCATCGGCAAGCTCGGCGTTGGCAGCATCGCGGTTCAGCTGCGCCTCGTCGATGGCCGGATCCATGCCCTCTTCCTCATGCGAGATTTCCTCCTCGCCAGCGCGCTGCTCGAGCGCGGCCATGAGCGAGCGGATGCGGATGCGCGCGGCACCCAGGTTCGAAATCTGGTCGATCTTCAGCAGGGTGTACACCTTGCCCGAACCTTCCAGGATTTCCTCCACCTCGTCGGTAGTAAGGGCGTCGAGACCGCAGCCGAAGCTCATCATCTGCACGAGGTCGAGGTCGGTGCGCTGCGTTACCACGCGCGCCGCGTTGTACAGGCGCGTATGGTACATCCACTGGTCGTACACGCGCAGGTTGCGCTCGAGATTGCCCAGATGGGCCACTGAATCCTCGGTGAGCACGGCCATGCCGAAGCCCGTGATGAGCTCGGGCAGGGCGTGGTTGATTTCCGGGTCGATATGGTACGGGCGGCCAGCCAGCACGATGCCGTGGCCATGATGCTCCTCGAGCCAGCGCAGCGTTTCCTCGCCCTTGGCGCGCATGGTGCTCTTGAAGTCGAGGTCGACCTGCCAGGCGCGGTCGACGGCCTCGTCGATTTCCCTGCGCGTGGGAACGGCGACGTTCGCCTCGCCACGCTGCTCCAGCTCGCGCTTGCGGTTCTTCGACAGGTGCTCGTACAGACGCTTCTTGAGCGCTTCCTTGTCGTCGTACGGAATGAACGGGTTCAGGAAGTCGGTGCGGCTCGTGCGCAGCTCGTCGATGTTGAGTTTCAGCGCTTCGGAATAGCTCATGACGATTGGGCAGTTGAAGTGGTTGTTCGCGCCCTCGTCTTCCTGGCGCTCCCAGCGGATGCAGGGCATCCAGATGAAGTCGACGTCGCGCTCGAGCAGCTCCATGATGTGGCCATGGGAAAGCTTCGCCGGGTAGCACGCGTTTTCCGACGGCATCGATTCGATGCCCGCTTCGTACGTTTCCTTCGTGCTGGCACTGGAAAGCTCCACGCGGTAGCCCAGCGTGGTGAAGAAGCTATGCCAGAACGGGTAGTTCTCGTACATGTTCAGCGCGCGGGGAATGCCCACGGTGCCGTATTTCGCCTGTTCCGCAGGGAGAACGGCACGATTGAACAGCAAGTCGTTCTTGAAGTCGAACAAATTCGGAACGTCGTTGCTCTTCGTCTTCGCACCCGCCCCACGCTCGCAGCGGTTACCCGTGATGAAGCGACGGCGACGGCCCGTTTCGGGGTCTTTGCCGAAGTCGTTGATGGTGAGCAGGCAGTTATTGGAGCACAGGCCGCAACGCACGGTGCTGTGCTTCACGGTGAGCTCGTCGATCTGCTGCGGCGTGAGCATCTTGGTACCCTCGCCCGCGGCGCGGTCGCGTGCCAGAAGCGCGGCGCCCCATGCGCCCATCAGGCCGGCGATATCGGGACGGATGGCGTCATGACCGGCCAGGTTCTCGAAGGCACGCAGCACGGCGTCGTTCAAGAACGTGCCGCCCTGCACGATGGCATGCTCGCCCAGCTCGCTCGCGTCGCGCAGCTTGATTACCTTGAACAGGGCGTTCTTGATTACGGAGTAGGAAAGACCCGCGCTGATGTCGGCAACGGTGGCGCCTTCCTTCTGAGCCTGCTTCACGCGGCTGTTCATGAACACGGTGCAGCGGCTGCCCAAATCGACGGGCGCCTCGGCATGCAGGGCCTCCTTGGCGAAGTCCTGCACGGAAAGGTTGAGCGACGTGGCAAACGCCTCGATGAAGCTGCCGCAACCGGCGCTGCACGATTCGTTCAGCATGATGTGCTCGATGACGCCGTTCTTCACCGTCATGCACTTCATGTCCTGACCGCCGATGTCGAGGATGAAGTCGACGTTCGGGTTGAGCTCGCGTGCGCCGCGCAGGTGCGCGACCGTCTCGATTTCGCCGCTATCGGCCTGAATGGCCTCGAGGAGCAGCGCCTCGCCATAGCCGGTGGTGGTGGTATGGCCGATGGTTACCAGGGGCTCGCCGTTCTGGTCGCGCGGGATCTGCGCTTCCAGCTCGCCAAGCATGCGGCGCGCCGTACCCAGCACGTCGCCCTTGTTATTGGCGTAGAAGCTGTACAGCACTTCCCCGCCCTTGCCGATGAGGGCCGACTTCAGCGTGGTGGAACCCGCGTCGATGCCCAGGTACGCCTCGCCGCGGTAATCGGCAAGGTTCCCCTTCGGCACGGCCGCCTTCGCATGGCGCTCGCGGAATGCCTCGAGCTCTTCCTCGCTGCGGAACAGGGGCTCCAGGCGCGGAACCTCGCTACCCTGCACATCGCCCAAATCGGCCATGCGCTGCTTCAGGATGCCCAGGGAAACGACCTCGTCGTTCTCCTCCGACGCGAATGCCGCGCCGCGGGCCACGAACAGGTGCGATTCCTCGGGGATGATCGTCGATTCCTCGGTGAGCTCCAGCGTCTCGATGAAGCGCTGGCGCAGCTCGGACAGGTAATGAAGGGGGCCGCCCAGAAACGCCACGTTGCCGCGGATGGGGCGACCGCATGCCAGGCCGGAAATGGTCTGCATGACCACGGCCTGCAGGACGCTGGCCGCGATGTCGTCTTTCTTGGCACCTTCGTTCAGCAGGGGCTGCACGTCGGTCTTGGCGAACACGCCGCAGCGGCTCGCGATGGGATAGATAATGGTGTGGCGGCTGGCCATTTCGTTCAGGCCCGACGCGTCAGTGTCGAGCAGGGTCGCCATCTGGTCGATGAATGCGCCCGTGCCGCCAGCGCACGTGCCGTTCATGCGCTGCTCGATGCCGCCGTCGAGGTAGACAATCTTCGCGTCCTCGCCGCCCAGCTCGATGGCAACGTCGGTAGCGGGGATGATGCGCTCGATGGCCGTCTTGTTGGCCACGACCTCCTGCACGAAGGGCACCTGGAGCCACTGGGAAAGGAGTAGACCGCCCGAACCCGTGATGTCAATGGTGGCGGGCACGTCGCCCACCTGCTCCAGCGCCTCGTCGATGATGTCGACGATGGTGGCGCGCACGTCGGAGTGATGGCGGCGGTACACCGAGAACACCGTCTCGTCCTGCGGGTTCAGAACCAGTAGCTTAACCGTCGTCGAACCCACGTCGACGCCGATGCGCATCTGCTCGTTCACGTTTGCGTTAGTCATGTTGAAGTCTCCTTCTAAACGGCCCGGGGCCGAAATCTACAGCTTGATGGATTCGCCGGCTTTGATGAACAGCAGACGCTGGGCGATTACCGCCATGTCCTCGGACGATTCGCGCATGCCCGTTTCTATCCACGCCTTGATGACGCCCAGGTACGCCGAAGCGTAGAACGTGACGTAGTAGTTCACGAAGGGCGTGGGGTCTTTGCGGTAGCGCTCGTGCAGCACCGAGCCAATGAGAATCTCGCGCACGCGCGTGAGCAGATTGCGCTCGAAACGCGGGTCGCCGTACGGCCCCATCACCGCGCCCAGGAAATACGCCTGGCTGCGCAGGTAATCGAACAGGCTCACCAGCAGCGGAATGGGCTTCTTGCGCTTCACGCAGAGCGTGGTCTGCACGATGTCGAGCTCCTTCATGCGCGCCTGAATGGCCTCGAGCTCCGAGATGATCTCGTCCTCGCAGGCCACGAGCAGCGCATCCTTGTCGCTGTAGTGGTTGTAGAACGTGCCGCGCGTGATGTCGGCGCGCTCGCACAAGTCGCCAACGGTGATGGCGTCGAAGCCCTTCTCGTTGATGAGCTGGATGAGCGCTTCGCGCAACGCGGCTTTCGTGCGCGCCGAGCGGCGGTCGGTACGCGCTTCCGCGGATACGGCGTCTGACGAGCAGGCGCCCGTTATAGGCTCAGGCATGCTTCCCCTTGTCGCTACGTGCGTGACGCAAGTTTTATACACCATGCACGATATTTGACAGTCTGTATAAAAAGCATTGTAGTCACCTTCGCGCAAGGACGCAACCGCCCACACGTCGCATTCACGCGAAGCGTTTCCAAATGGAAAGATGCCGCCGCATGAACGCGACGGCATCCAAAAGGCTGCATTATGGGCCAGGCGAATTAGCCCTTATGGTATTCGAGGAGCTCGTCGATGGTGACGAAGCGGTACCCCTGCTGCTTCAGCTTCGGAAGCGCCGAGCGGAGCGCCTCGACCGTCTGGGAACGGTCGCCGCCGCCGTCGTGCATGAGGATGATGTTGCCCGGATCGGCACTGAGGATGGCTTCCTCGATAGCCGCCGCGCCAGGGCGCGACCAGTCACGCGTATCGATGTTCCAGCCAACGTCGCACGTCACGTACTGATTCAGAATCTGCGCGGTTTCCAGCGGGTAGTTACCGCCCGGGCAGCGAACCACGCGGCTCGTCTCCACGCCCGTCACGTCGGAAATGGCCTGACGGCCCTTCTCGACCTCGGAAACCTGCTCTTCGGGCGACATGTAGCTGATGTTCACGCTTTTGCCGCTGCCCTTGGCATGGTCGAACGTGTGCGTGCACAGCTGATGCCCGCTATTGTATTCGCGCATGATGAGGTCGTTGCCGTTCGAGGCTTCGGAAATGCGCTCGCCCACGATGAAGAACGTCGCCTTCGCGTCGTTGGCGTCCAGAATGTCCAGGATCTCGCCCGTCCATTCATCCCACGGGCCGTCGTCGAACGTGAGCGCGATGACCTTCTCGCCGCCGGTGTTGATGCTATAGCGGGAAAGCACCGCATCCTGCACCTGCTGCACTTCCACGCCGTCGACGGTGATGCCGGAGACATCGCCCGTGCGCGTGGCCACTACGCCGTCCTGCGGCTGGCTGATAACCTGGTGAATTGCGCCCTTGGAGCCATCGTCGACCCATTCGGCAGCTTCCACCTGGGTGGACTCGGAATAGTCTTCAGTCGTGTCGTTGCCGTCGCCCACCGAGATAACGTCGTTGGCGCTCACGTGCGCGCCAGGATCGACCGCCTCGCCGTTCACGACGATGGAATACGGCGCACCGCCCTTGTCGTCGAGCACCGAACCATCGACCGCGAGGAGCTTGCCGGGCGTAACCTGCACGCCGGATTTCTCGACCACCTGGCCATACGTGTCGCTACGCGCGACGGACATCTCGACCCCGTTCACAACGACGGGAATGGGGGAAAACGACGTCTGGTACATGACGAAGCCCAGGATGGCCACGACCACCACGGCAAGGGCGACCAGCGCGGCTTTCGGGGCCTTCTTGCGATGGGGAACGAACCCAAGGCCCTCGCCTGCCACGGAATACGAGCCTGCACGCTCTTCGCGTACCGCAGGCGTGAAGGCGCCGGTTTGCGTTTGCCTGGCATACGAAGTGTCGATGCGCGGGGCACTGCCCGTGTCGCCCGCGGAAACGCGCGGATGGCGACCCGTTACGGCATGCGTGACCCCACCCACGTCGCTCACGTGCACGCGATTGGAGGACGCGCCCTGCCTTTGGCGCTCGAGCACCGCCTGCTGATGGCGCACGCGCTCGCGTTCCATTTCGGCACTATGCTCGGCCGCAAGCTGGGCATGCTCGCGAGCGGCGCGCTGCGTGGGATGCTGGCGCCCGCTCGCTTCGAGCGACGTATCACGCGCCGCACGCTTCTTCACGTGCGGACGCGATTTCATATTGCGATTGGTATCTGACATATCGAGCCCCCTCCCGACGTATTCTACCCTGTCAGATACTCCTTGGGCATAGGCGATTAATTCTTCAGCGAATTAATCGGAGCGGGGAAGCGACCGCCACGATGCGCGAACACGCTGCCCGCATGCTCGTTCACGTGCATGATGGGGGAAGAGCCAAGCAGGCCGCCGAATTCGAGCGTCTCGCCAGCGCTGCGGCCGATGGCCGGGATCACGCGCACGGCGGTGGTCTTCGTGTTGATGACGCCGATGGCCGCCTCGTCGGCGATGATGCCGAAGATGGCTTCGGGCGAGGTGTCGCCCGGGATGGCGATCATATCCAGGCCAACGCTGCAGACGCAGGTCATGGCCTCGAGCTTCTCGAGGCACAGGGCGCCCGATTCCGCCGCGCGAATCATGCCGGCGTCTTCGGACACGGGAATGAACGCACCAGACAGGCCGCCAACGCTGCTGGACGCCATGACGCCGCCCTTCTTCACCGCGTCGTTCAGCATGGCCAGGGCCGCCGTGGTGCCGGGGCCGCCGCACTGGCCCACGCCGATGGCTTCCAGGATTTCGGCGACGCTGTCGCCCTCGGCGGGCGTAGGAGCCAGGGAAAGGTCGAGGATGCCCTGCTGAACGCCCAGGCGCTCGCTGGCGTTGCGCGCCATGAGCTCGCCGGCGCGCGTGATCTTGAACGCCGTGGCCTTGATGGCTTCGGCGATTTCGGTGATGGAGGCGTCCTTGGGCATGTTGGCGAGCACGTTGCGCACTACGCCCGGGCCGGAAACGCCCACGTTAACCACGGCATCGGCTTCGCCGGAACCATGGAACGCACCCGCCATGAAGGGGTTGTCCTCCACGGCATTTGCGAACACCACGAGCTTGGCGGCGCCGATGCAATCGCGGTCGGCGGTGGCCTTCGCGGTTTCGATGATGATGTTCGCCATCTTCCAGACGGCGTCCATGTTGATGCCTGCGCGCGTGGAGGCGATGTTCACCGAGCTGCACACGTTGTCGGTAACGGCGAGGGCATGCGGGATGGAGTTCATGAGCTTCTCGTCGGCTGCCGTGGCGCCCTTCTGCACGAGCGCGGAAAAGCCGCCCACGAAGTCGACGCCCACTTCCTTGCCGGCGCGGTCCATGGCCTCGGCGACGGGCGTGAGGTCCTGCGCGGTAACGGCGCCGCAGATTTCCGCGATGGGCGTAACGGAGATGCGCTTGTTCACGATGGGAATGCCGAACTCGCGCTCGAGCTGCTCGGCCGTGGGCACGAGCTTTTCGGCGGCGGTGGTCATGCGGTCGTAGACCTTGCGCGCGACGACGTCGATGTCTTCGTGCGTGCATGCGCGGAGGTTCAAACCAAGCGTGATGGTGCGGATATCGAGGTGCTGCTGGCTCACCATTGCCAGCGTTTCGGCGATTTCGGCCGGGGTAATCTGCATGCGCTCATCCTTCATCCGTGCCGCGGTGCGGCGGAGCTGATTTGCTTACCCAGTATAGCTTTCGCGCGAAAATAATTTAGCCGACTAAAGTAAACAAACACGGAGAACAACGGAGTCTACAAAACGAGGGCGCCAAAACGCCCAAATGGAGCCCTATGCGCCGAAAACGGCGCGTACGAGATACTCGATATTGCCCGCTCGCTTGCCGCGGATGGGCGACTCGATGACGCCGGACACGTTGAAGCCATGTTCCTGCAGCGCCAGACGCACCTCCTCCACCGTACGCTTGCGAACTTCCGGGTCGGTTACCAGGCCGCGTTCGGTTTCGTCATGCTCGCTTTCGAACTGCGGCTTCACGAGGCCGATGAACACGCTGCCCTCATGGCAAAGACGCGCGAACGATGGCGCCAGGCTGGCAAGGCCGATGAAGCTGAGGTCGGCCACGAGGATGTCGAACGGGGCGCCCAGCTCCTCGGGCGTGGCGGTTCGAATGTTGGTGCGTTCGCGCACGATGGTGCGCGGATCGCTGCGCACTTTCCACGCAAGCATGCCGTAATTCACGTCGACGCAGGTGACGCTAGCCGCGCCCGCCTGCAGAAGGCAATCGGAAAAGCCACCGGTGGAAGAGCCCATGTCGATGCACGACGCACCCTCGACCGACTGCTCGAACGCGCGCAGGGCGCCCTCGAGCTTGTAGCCGCCGCGGGAAACATAGCGAGAGCGGTCTTTCACCCAGATGTCGGCATCGCACGGCACGCGCACGGCGGCGCTGGTGGCGTACTCATCGCCCACCTTCACCTCGTGGGCGATGACGAGACGCTTCGCCTCGTCGGGCGTTTCGCAATACCCGCGGGCGATCATCAGCTCGTCAAGGCGCTGCTTCTTCGGGCGCGCGCTCCCCTGTTGGCGGCTGCCTGCCATGCGCTTACGCTTCCCCAATGACGCTGGGCACTTCGCCCGTTTCCAGAATCTGCAGGAATGCGGCTTCGTCGATGACGGGAATGCCCAGGGCAATGGCCTTGTCGTATTTGCTGCCGGAAGCTTCGCCCGCGATGACGCAGCTCGTCTTCTTGCTCACGCTGCCGCTGACCTTCGCACCCATTTCCTTCAGCGCGGCGCCAGCGTCGGTACGCGACATGCCGCTCTGGGAAAGCGTGCCCGTGAGCACGAACGTGAGGCCCGCGAGCGTCTGGGGCTTACCACTTTCGGAACGCTGCTCTTCCATCACCACGCCAGCCTGCAGAAGTCGGTCGATGACCTGCTCGTTCTGCGGCGTGCGCAGGAACATGTAGATGCTCTTGGCGATGATGCCGCCAATGCCCTCGATGGCTGCGAGCTGCTCCTCGGTGGCGTTGCGAAGGGCCTCGATGGAAGGATATGCCGCGGCAATCGACTCGGCGGTCGTCTTGCCCACGTGGCGAATGCCCAGGCCAAACAGCACGCGCGCCAAACCGCGGCTCTTGCTGGCCTCGAGCTCCGCCAGAATCTTCGCCGCCACGACGGGGCCCAGATGGATGGCCTCGCCATCTTTGTTCACGCGGCCCATATCGAGCGTAGCCAAGTCGTACTCGCCCAGGTTGTAGTAATCGGCCACGTCGGTGACGCGCCCCGATTCCAGCAGACGCCCAATGACCTCGTCGCCCAAGCCCTCGATGTCCATCGCGCCGCGACTCGCCCAATGCACCAGGCGTTCATGCGCCTGAGCAGGGCAATCGATGCTCACGCAACGATACGCAGCTTCGCCTTCCTCGCGCACGACGGGGCTGCCGCAGCTGGGGCACGTGGCGGGCATGCTCCATTCCCGCGCATCAGCCGGACGCAGCGAGGGGACATGACCAAGCACCTCGGGAATGACGTCGCCGGCCTTGCGCACGATGACGGTATCGCCCACGCGCACGTCCTTGCGACGAACTTCGTCTTCGTTATGCAGCGTTGCGCGCGCCACCACCGAACCGGCGATGCGCACGGGTTCCAGCTCGGCCACGGGCGTGAGCGCACCCGTGCGCCCCACCTGCACCGTAATGTCGCGCAGGAGCGTGGTCTTCTCCTCGGGCGGGAACTTGTAGGCAATCGCCCAGCGCGGGGCGCGGGCCGTGAAGCCCATGGCATCCTGGATGGCGAACTCGTTCACCTTCACCACCACGCCGTCGATGTCGTACGGCAGCGACGAGCGCTTCTCGAGCACCTTCTCACAAAACGCGAGCACTTCCTCGCGCGTGGAGCACAAAGCCACGTCGGGGTTCACGTGGAATCCCGCCTCGCGCATCCACTCCAGCAGCTCGAACTGGCCTTCCATGCGGAACGAGGCGTTGCTGGCCGTAGCGTAGATGAACGTGGAGAGGTCGCGGTGGGCCGTGACGTTCGGGTCCTTCTGGCGCAGGCTGCCCGCGGCGGCGTTACGCGGGTTGGCGAACCCATCTTTGCCGTTGGCGGCTGCGGCGGCATTCAGCTTCTCGAAGCTATTCTTGGGCATGTACGCCTCGCCGCGCAGCTCGATAGCGGCTTCCGCATCGGACAGACGCGAAAGCGCCTGGTCGCGCAAGCGCAGGGGCACATCGCGGATGGTGCGGATATTGGCGGTGACATCTTCGCCCGTGGTGCCGTCGCCGCGCGTGCTGGCGCGCACCAGGCGCCCATCTTCGTACGTAAGGGCAATGCCGCTGCCATCGATCTTCAGCTCGCAGCACAGCGGCACGAAGCGCCCGAGCGTTTCCTCGAGGCGGTCCATCCACGCCTCGAGCTCTTCTAGGCCCATCGCGTCGTCGATGGAGTACATGCGCGCGGCATGCACCACCGGGGCGAACTGCTCGCCCACGTATCCGCCAACGCGCTGCGTGGGCGAATTCGCATCGTAGTACTCGGGGTGAGCCGCCTCGAGCGTGCGCAGCTCGCGCATGAGCGAGTCGAAGGCGGCGTCGGAGATTTCGGGGGCGTCTTTCGCGTAATACAGATACGTATGATGCTCGATTTCCCGTCGAAGCGCCTCGATGCGCGCACCCGGATCGCTTACCGCATCCGCCGCCATCTCGCTATCGAACAGGCTCTGAATCTCTTCCGCCACGCCGTCTTCCTTCCTAAGCGCGAACAGGGCGAGGGCTACTGGACCCTGCCGCTGGACATATCCTTGATAGCCGCGGGCATGAAGCGAATCACGTCCTCGGCGCATACCGAAATGCTGGTGAGCTCTTCGGCCGCAAGCTTACCGGCGCGCGCATGCAGCGTCGTGCCAAGCACGCAGGCCTCGATGGGGCCAAGCCCCTGGGCCAGAAACGCCCCGATGATGCCCGCGAGCACGTCGCCCGTGCCCGCCTTGGCCAGGGCGGCCGTTCCCTCGGTCATGCTGTACACGTTGTCGCCATCCGAAATATACGTATCGGGCCCCTTCAGAACGGTGATGGCGCCATATGCCTGGGAAAGCGTGAGCGCGAGTTCTTCCGGGTCGTCTACGGGCAGCGCAAACACGCTGGCCAGTACCTTCGCTTCCCCGCCATGGGGCGTGACGATGGTGGGATAGCCATCTTGATAGCGCTGCTTGCACATGTCGCGCATCTTGCGCGCGGGCATGAGCTTCAGGGCGCCGCCATCCACCAGCACGGGCGCCTTGGCGTTCTTCAGCAAGCGGCGCAGAATGGCGCCGATGTACGGGTCGTTCGTATCGAACCCACTGCCAATGACGTAGGCAAGGGGATGGTCGGGCGTGGAGGGCTTCAAGCTGGAAGCATCCCACATATCCCACGAGCGCACGACGAGCGAGGGGTGATGCGCCTGCACCTGGGCCACCACGCTATCGTCCACGAACACCTCGGTATAGCCCGCGCCAGCGCGCTGGCTCGCGATGGAGGCGAGCGCTGCGGCGCCAGGGTACGACGCGCTTCCCACGATGAGCGTTACCTTGCCGCGGGAATACTTGTTCATCTGCGGTTCGGGAAACGGGAGCAAGTCGTAGATGTTCTTCTGGGTATACTGCCTCATTCCGCATCACCGGAACCCTTCGCATCGTGCGCGGCAACCTGCTGTACGCCAAACGGCGTCATACGCGTTTTGGGGCGCTTGACGGGGATGTCGTCGAGCAGCGAACGCGTTTCCTTGAACTGCTTGGCCAGCTCGTCCATCGGGTCGGTGCGGCGCGCCGTGGCGCGGTCGGACTCCAACGTGATGGCCATAGCGCAGGCCACGGCATCGGTATGCGTGAAGGATAGCGAGATGGGCAGTTCGCGAACGCCCAGCTCGTCGGCAACTTCCTTCGCGCGGCGATGCAGACGCACCTGCGGACGGCCGCTCTTCAGGCGCACGACTTCCACGTCGGCGGGAGCGATGCCCTTCGAAAAGCCCGTTCCCAACGCCTTGAGCACGGCCTCCTTCGCGGCGAAGCGCGTGGCGTAGTGAATTTCGGGCTGGTTGGTCTTATCGCAGTACGCGCGCTCCCCTTCCGTGAACACGCGCTGCCTGAAACGAGGGGAGCGCTCGAGCACCGCGCGCATGCGGTCGATGCGCACGATGTCGACGCCCAGACCCACGCCCTCGTCGAATGGCGAAGGCTCGGTCTCGGGCGAAGCGGGCTGTTCCTGGATGGGCTGTTCGGGGTTGTGCGCCATGCCGCGACCCTATTCGACCGTAACCGATTTCGCCAGGTTGCGCGGCTGGTCGACGTCGCAACCGCGTGCCACGGCGATGGCGCGGGCGAACAGCTGCAGGGGCACCGAGACGGTGATGGCGCTGAACGCATCGCGCACGCGGGGCACGTAGATGACGTAATCGGCGTGCTTGCGAATCTCCTCGTCGCCTTCGGTTGCCACGGCAACGACCAGGGCACCGCGCGTGCGGCTTTCCTGGATATTGGAGATGACCTTGTCGTATACGGGGCTCTGCGTGGCCACGGCGATAACCGGGAACCCTTCGGAAAGAAGGGCGATGGGGCCATGCTTCATTTCGCCGGCGGCGTATGCCTCGGCGTGCAGGTAGCTGATTTCCTTGAGCTTCAGGGCGCCTTCGTAGCTGATGGCGCTTCCCATGCCGCGGCCGATGAAGAGCGCATCGTTGGCGTCTTTGCACGCGAGCGCGGCTTCTTCGATGGCGCTCGTGTCGGCCAGGATGGTCTCGATCTGCTCGGCGGTATCGGCGAGCTCGCGGAACAGGAGACGCGTCTGCGCCTGCGTGAACTTGCCCTTGGCCTGCGCGAGCACCATGGAAAGAAGCGTGAGGCTTACGACCTGGCCCAGGAAGCTCTTCGTGGAGGCCACGGCGATTTCCTTGTTGGCCTTCGTGTAGATGACGCCGTCGCTTTCGCGAGCCACGGGGCTGCCAATGACGTTCGTGATGCCGAACACCTTGCCGCCCTTGATGCGCGCCTCGCGGATAGCCGCCAGCGTGTCGGCCGTTTCGCCCGACTGCGACACGGCAACCACCAGCGTGGTGGGCGTGATGATGGGATTGCGGTAGCGGAACTCGCTTGCCACCTCCACCTCGGTTGGAATGCGGGCCCATGCCTCGATGAGCTGCTTGGCAACCAGGCCAGCATGGTAGCTTGTGCCGCAGGCGATAACGTACACGCGATCGATGAGCTGCAGTTCCTCGAGGGACATGCCCAGCTCGTTGATCTTCAGCGCGCCGCCCACCATGCGGCCTGCCAGCGTATCGCGCACCACGCGAGGCTGCTCGTGAATTTCCTTCAGCATGAAGTCGGGATAGCCGCCCTTTTCGGCAACGTCGATATCCCAGTCGACATGCATGACGTTCGGTTCGATTTCGGCGCCCTGGGCGTCGGAATACGCAATGCCATCGGGGCGCATGTCGGCGAATTGGTCGTCGCCCAGCACCGTGACATCGCGGCTCGCGCGGATGACGGCGATGATGTCGGAAGCCACGTAGCTACCGTCTTCGCCGTACGCGAGCACGATTGGGGAATCGCGGCGCGTAACCACGATGCGACCAGGCTCGTTCGCGCAGGTTACGGCCAGGCCGTAGCTGCCCACCAAACGCACCGTGGCGGTGCGCACGGCTTCCAGCAGGTCGCCTTCGTAGGCCTCTTCCACCAGGTGGGCGATTACCTCGGTATCGGTGGTGCTGCGGAATTCGTGCCCGCTTGCGATAAGCTCTTCGCGCAGTTCGGCGAAGTTCTCGATAATGCCGTTGTGCACGACGGCAATGGCGCCATCGCAGGATACATGGGGATGCGCGTTCTGCTGGCTGGGTACGCCATGCGTGGCCCAACGCGTGTGGCCGATGCCGCACGTAGCTTCCGGGTTCACGTTCGCCACGGCGCTGGCCAGGCCGCTGACCTTGCCAACCCTGCGCGTAACGGAAAGCGTGCCGTCGCCGGCCTGCACCGCGATGCCCGCGGAGTCGTACCCGCGATACTCCAGGCGGCGAAGCCCCTCAATCAATCTATCGACAACCGGCTGGGTGCCGGTGTAACCCACAATGCCGCACATATACGCTCCTTCTTTGGTGCCGTGTGCATAGTCATTCAACCTAGTGTAATAAAACACGCTCTTCCGCGCTTCAATCCGCGCGCGAAGCCACAGATTTTCTCAACCGGAGGCGGGCCCTGCAACCGCACGGGCCGAATACCTGGAGAAATAACTGCCGCCATTTGATTTATCCTCCGCTTAAAACAACCTCCCTTGTGCTACGATTCCGCTCAGCATATAAGGAGCGAGACGAGAGAAGGTATCCATGGCTGAACAAGCTCCTCTCAGCGAAGAAGAAAAGAATATGCTTTCCGCTGGGTGCGGTGGCGGAGAGAGCACCGGCCCCCAAGTACTCATGCCCAACAAGCGCTCTACCGTGAAGCACGTCATCGGCGTTGTCTCCGGCAAGGGCGGCGTAGGCAAGAGCCTGGTCACCTGCCTGCTGGCGAGCGAAGCGCAGAAGCGCGGCAAGAAGGTCGCCATCCTCGACGCCGACGTAACCGGCCCCTCCATCCCGAAGGCCTTCGGCGTCACCAATCCCCTTACCGCCGATAAAGACGGCATCCTCCCCTGCCAGACGCAGACGGGCATCAAGATGGTGAGCACCAATCTCATGCTCCCCGAGGAAGACATGCCCGTGGCCTGGCGCGGCCCGGTTGTCTCCGGCACCGTCAAGCAGTTCTTCAACGAAGTGAACTGGGGCGAAATCGACTACATGTTCGTCGATATGCCTCCGGGAACGTCCGACGTTCTGCTCACCGTGTTCCAGAGCCTGCCCGTCGACGGCATCGTTACCGTCTCGGCCCCGCAGGAACTCGTGGCCATGATCGTGGGCAAGGCCGTGCATCTGGCCCACGAGATGAAGGTCCCCGTGCTAGGCCTGGTCGAGAACATGGCATACTACTCCTGCCAGCACTGCGGCGAAAAGCAGTACGTGTTCGGCAAGCCCCAGGGCAAGGAAGTTGCGGAAAAGTACCGCATCCCCGCCTACGCCACGCTGCCCATCGATCCGGAATTCGCCGCGAAGTGCGACGCCGGCAAGGTCGAGGAATACGACGTGCAGGGCGCGCTCGATGCCGTGATCGACCAGATCGCCGCAGCACCGCAGCGCACGTTCGCATAAGCTACCGCAAATAGCGTACACTGAGGGCGCCGGTTCATCCGGCGCCCTTTTCGCGCCCGAATATAAGGAGTCGCATTCATGAGCGAAGAGAAGAAGCAGCCCAAAAACGCCGCCAAAAGCGAGCGCAAGGCGCCCAAGCCGAAGAAAACCCAGCCCATCCGCGCCATCAACGAAGACGACGACGGATACGACCCGTATTCCGACCTGCACGACGCGCCGCAACGCGAGCCGCTCTTCGAACGCGATCCCTGGCGGTAGGCCAGCCGCGCATTCCAGCGGCTAGATGCAACGGGACGACGACCACGCGGCCGTCGTCCCGTTTTCGGTTTGGGCGCGTAATAGTTGGAAAAAAGCTAATCTACCAGGGCGTATTTGCGCTTGATGCGCTCGAGCTTCCTGCGCCATGGCACGTAGAGCGCAAGAAGGAAGCCATCGGTCGCCAGGCCATGGAGCGCATCGAGCGGCACGGCCACCGCATAGATGGCCAGGCCTTCCGCGAACGTCTGCGGATGGAAGAACCCGATAAGCGACCACAGGTTCAGAATCGCGCCGTACATGAGCGCCGAAAGAAAGCCGTACGCAAGCACGGCGGGCATGCGCTTGAACCATCCCATCTGCGCGCATACGCCGGCAAGATAGCCTACCAGACCCCACGCGTACATCTGCCACGGCGTCCAGGGGCCCTGCCCGAAGAAGAAGTTCGAAACGAGCGCCGTGAGCGCGCCTACCATGAAGCCGCTCGTGCGGCCAAAGGATACGCCCGCGATGATAGCGATGGCCGACACGGGCTTCACGTCGGGCAGAGGCGCGAACAGAATGCGACCCGCCACGGCCAGGGCCGACAGCACGGCGATGGGCATGATGTCGCGCAGGCGCGGGCGACTGCGCTCGAACTGCATGAAGAACAGCGCCAGCGAGGCAAGCACCACCACGCCCGACAGCAGCGCGACCTGGTCGATACCAAGGACCGCGCACACGCCCAGGCAGAGGGGCACCGCCAGAAGGCACGCTATTTCGATTGCGCTGCGCATTACGATTCCATCGCCCCAAACAGGCGCGCCTGATCATGGGGCGTATAAATGAGATTGTCGGCGAAGAAGCTTTCCGCGGGCTGCGTGCATACCACCTGGCCATCGAACAGCATGCTCACGCGATCGGCGACCACGCGCGCGAAATCGACGTCATGGGTCACGAGCGCCACGCACACGCCCTCGCGCGCGAGCTCGCGCAGCGTACGCACGACGTTCGCCTGAGCGTGGGCGTCCAAGCCCTTCGCAGGCTCGTCGGCAAGCAGGAGCCTTGGTTTGCACAGCAGCAGCTTCGCGAGCGCGAGATGCTGCAATTGCCCGCCCGAGAGGTCGTACGGATGACGATCGAGCATGCCATCCAGCCCGAACCGCTGCGCCATTTCACGCTCCTCTTCCACGCCATAGCCGCAACGCTCGTGCCATTCGTGCAGTTCATCGGCCACCGAATCGCAAACGAAGAGCGTCTTGGGATTCTGCGGCAGAAGCGCCTGCTCGCGAATGAGCGCATTACGCGCATGCCCGCGCGCAGGAGCCACGACACCCGCGATGGTGCGCAAAAGCGTGCTCTTGCCGCAGCCGTTCCCACCCACGATGGCGTGCACCTCGCCGGGCGCAAGCTCCAAATCGGCACCGCGCAGCACCCACGGTTCCTGCCGCCCATAGCGAACGTGCAGGTCGGACACGCGCACGCACGCTTCGCCAGTGGCGCTAGCGCCAGGTGCGCCCAGCTCGGGCAGCGGCGCTAGCGGTGCGAGCTCGGAAAGGCAAAGGGTATCGCTCGCGTACGCCGCGTACATTTCAGGCGCATGCGTGGCAACGATAACCGTTACGCCCAGGTCGCGGTGAACGCGGCCAAGCAGGTCGATGAACAGGCGTTGCGCGTGCGGATCGAGCTGCGCCGTAGGCTCGTCGAGCAGAAGCAGCCCCGGGCGCAGCGCGATGATGGATGCGAGGTTCAAAAGCTGCATCTGCCCGCCCGACAAATCGGCGGTACGTCGGCGCATCCACGTCTCGATGCCGAAGTAATGCGCGACTTCCGCAACGCGACGACGCATCTCGTCGGGGTCCATGCCAATGTTTTCCAGGCCAAACGCAAGCTCATGCCATACGGAATCGCACACGATCTGGTCTTCGGGATGCTGGAACACGAACCCGATGCCGCCTTCGCGCACGTATAGCTCGCCCTCCATATGCCCCACGGGAGCGATTTCGGGCTTCATGAGCGACAGCAGCGTTGTCTTGCCACTGCCCGTTTCCCCACATAGCAAGCAGAAGGAACCCGCCTCCACCTGGAAGTCCAGATTGCGCAGCACGGGTGCGCCGTATCCGCCTTCATTCGGAAGCGGATAGGCGAACGAAAGACGATGCGCCTCTACCGCGTATGCCATAGCAGTTCCTCCCTGCCCGCACATGCGAACGGAACGATGATCAGCAGGACGTAGGCAAGCACGCCCCACCACGAAACGTACCCGGCGATTATCGGGTAGAAATGAAACGTCGCGGATGCCTGCACCATAGAAAGGCCCGCCAATGCCGCTAGGACAAGGGCGCAAAGCAGCACGCACGCATCGAACGAGCGGAAGCGGTGGCGACGATACGCCGTGCGCCCTCCCCCACGCGTATAGCCACGTGCGCGCATGCTCGCGCCACGCACGAGCGAATCTTCCATACCCCACCCCATCAGCACCGAAATGGTGCGCATGGCGTCGGGGAGCGTGCGTCCATGGGCAGACGTCGCCGCACGCTGCACGTTGGCGATATCGCGGCCACGCGCCACGAACTGCGGCACGAGGCGCATGATCTGGCTTATGACAAGGGCGATTGCGGGCATGCGGTTCGAAAGGAGCGCGAGAATCGCCTCGCTATCGAGCACGCTGCCGAACACGGAAAACCACAGGCACATCGCCGTGAACATGCCGCCCATGCACAGCCCGTAGGCGAACGACTCCGCATAGAGCACGACGCCAAGCGCCTCGAGCATTACCGTGGAGCCCGAACCCACGATGAACGCATTCAACGTGGCAATTACCAGGGCAAACGGAACCAAATACGCTAGCATGCGCAAGCAGGGGCGCCATCCGCGCACATACAGCGCCGCGGAAAGCGCCCCGGCAACGGCAAGGGACGTGTATACGGGATGCACCATCGCCATGGCAAGCACGATGACGAGGGCCAGGTAGCTCAGCGTTACGCCAGGGTGGCATAAGGCGAACGGGTTGCGCATCACACGTCGCCCATCGTGCACGTATACGCCCACAGAATGGAATCGCCATCGGAAAGCACGTAGTTACCGCAGGTTTTCGTGGGCAACGAGCCGTTCACCTTGTACATCCAGCCGCTGCTGTTGCCGCAGTCGAATTCGGAGAGCCCGTTGATCGAGCGGACGTACGTGGAGCTGCCGCGCACGCTCACGCCCATGGAATTGAGCGCATCCCACACAGTGGAGCCCTCTTCGAGCGTGAGCGTCTTGCTGCCCATCGACGAGGGGTAATCGCTGTTATACGCATGCGCATTCGAAGAATCGATCGCGATCTTCACCGTTACGGTTGCGGCCTGCTCCTGTGCGGGGGCAGACGGTGCGCTTGACGCGGGAGCCGCGGCGGACGAGCCCGATTCCGCGGACTGCTGGGGCTGATCGCCCGAGGCGGACTGAGCCTCCTGCTGGGCTTGCGCCTCTGCCGCGGCCTCTTCTGGAGCACCCTCCTGCTGCTGTTCCTCTTGAGCGGATTCCTGCTGCTCGGCAGCCGCTTCCTGATGCGCCGCTTCGGCGCTGCCGTTCGATTCGGCCGCTTCCTGCTGGGTTACGGTCGCCTGCTGGCTTTCCTGCGCGCCCTGCGGGGAAGACGTGACGAACACCGCACCGCTTACGCAGGCGAGCACCACCGCAACGGCGAGTGCGATGCCCGCGACAACGCGGGCGCCCACCCGCGCAGGAGCAGGCTCCTGGCAGGCGGGCGCGCCGGGCGCGATGCGCTCGTCGATTGCTTCCGTTGGGCGCGTTTCGCTATTTGACGCCATACCAGGCTATGCCTTCGTCGTGCCAGCCCAGCGAAACCAGGGTGTCGCGCTCGCTGGTATGGGTAGTGAAGTTATGAGCGCCCGCAATGGCATTGGGGTTGTACTGGCGATACAGCGGAACGGTCTTATCGACATCGCTGTACCAGCCGATGCCCTCGTAGTTCCAGCCCAACGAGACCAGGTTGTCGCGCTCCTCGGCGCTGGCGGTGTAATGGTGGTCGCCGGCGTTAGGATTGTACAGGCGGTAGATCGGGGCATCCGACACAGCCGGGGAAACCCAGCCGTACGATTCATCGCTCCAACCCACGCTCACCAGATGGTTGCGCTCGGCCGTGGTCTTAGTGTAGAAATGCTCGCCCGAGTTCGGGTTGTACAGACGGTACATCGAGAACTTCATTTCGAGTGGATTTACCATAGAGCCAACAGCCTCGTTGGCGTCAATCGTCGCCAGAGCGAGGAACACCGCAGAAGCCGACATGGACTCGTTGAAAATCAAATCATCATCCATACCGTTAAGGTCTGCATTAGCAAAAGCAACCAGAAAGCCAAGCGGCGTAGAGCCGTTCTCCGTGGTGAAATCGCTGCTCGTAACGTCTATACCCCAAGCAGAAAAAGCGACAATGGCCAAAGCCGTGGAGTCCACATGCGTGCTGGCGTATGCTTCATTTTCCTCGTACTTGATGCTTCCATCGTCCTGCTGAAGCGACTTTATCGCTGCGATAGCCTTATCGGCGGCAGCATCGATGCTCGCATCGTCGTCGCGCACCAGGTTGAGAGCCAGAAGAGCCTGAGACGAAGTGGTCACGTCCGTGTACAGGGTGCCAGCATATTCAGAGCCAAACAAACCGTTGGCCTGTTGAGCGCTCAGAATAGCTTCAATGAACTCGGCCTTGGTGTACTTGGCGCCCGACATATCGTAGCCGAAGGTGTACACGGGCAAAATGCACACGGCGTTGTAAATGCCCATGCTGTTTGCGTCCATGGCTTCGCCCATGCTCGCAATAAGGTCGTACGTCTTGCCGCCATACTGCATAGCAGAGCAATCAACGCCCGCAGCCTGAAGAGCCGTGATGTACTTGGCAAGAGTACCAGCATTCACACCGCCCTGTTGCAGATATGCCACAACGCTCTTCTCGATAGCCTCTGCATCAAGATTCACATGAATGCCGAGGACGTTCTGGGCGAGTGCGGCATAATACGTATCATTGGTAATCGCCTCGTCGCCACCAGTAGCGGCAAATCGCTCGGTAAGGTTGTAGAGCAGCTGCTCTTGCTTGTCTGCATCGGGCAAATTGGCAGACACATCCTGCGTAACAAGCTGCGTATCGCCTGCGTACGCCTGCGGCACTGCCGCAAATCCGAAGAGGGCGGAGCACACGAGTGCTGCCGCGAAGAACGCTCCGATAGGAGCACGACGAGATAGTTTCCCCAGCATGGGACCTTCCTTCCAGGGCTATGCGGTAGATGGGCATTCCGACTTCGCCTTATCCGAAGGGCTCGCACGCCTGCGAGGGCTCCCTCCGATGGCATTTACGGTTACTGGTATAGCGCGAGAGTCTCACTCGCATTTCCCCAGGCGGCATCGCACTGCCGCCCGCGCCGCGCCCGGCGCATTCCACCTTGCCAATATCAATCCCGACATTGTAGCACCCTCGCTTTCGCGAGGGTGCAGGTTCACGCCTATTTCAACAAGCTCGCGCGGCTCAGTTCGGCAACTACGGTGCGCATCATGAGCTCGGTGTCGTCCAGGCCCAGATGGCGCTCGTTTTCGTCGGCGGCAAGCGTGCCACGGCGACGCGCCCAGCTCTCGAGCGCATACGGGCGCTGCTTGAAGGAGATAGAGGCGGCATCGGTGTCGATGGCGCGGCAGATTTCGCGCGTGTCGATGGGAATGATGCGACCAGCCTTGCGCCCCTCGGCGTAGCCCGGCAGGTTCAGCAGGAACCACGCATCTTCGAACGCGGCATTGTGTGCCATATAGGGGTGCGATTCCAAGGCCGCGAGCACCTGGGCCTGCAGTTCCTTGTCCTCGCGGAACGGCTTCTTGTCGGCCACGTCGGGCCAGGTAATGCCATGCACCTCCGAAAGCGGCACGCCAATCTGCTCATACATGGCGGGCAGGCCGCAGCGGGCCGTATGCGGGTCGACGGGCGTCTGGCCCTCGGCGACCTCCATCGTTTCCCAACCCACGTCGATGATGTAACCGCGGTCGGGGTTACGCGAGGTCGTTTCGATGTCGATGCCCACGACGGTGCCGCCCATGGGCGCCAGGCGATAACCCTGCCCCACCGCGTCGATGCCCTGCAGCTTCTTGGCAACGCGCTTCACGGTATTGCCCTGCATGGCGGCGATGCCCGCAATGGTGGTTTCGTCGGAAAGGCCGCGCGGCAGATTCAGGCCACGGTCGCCGTTGTAGGCGGTGCCCAGGTTGTCGCACAGATCGCGATTGCGGTCGGCGAGTTCCAAGACGATGTCAAACGAAAACGGAGGGTTCTCCTGCTCGAAGTACGCCGCAACGAGCTGCTGAATGGCCTCTTCGTTCTTCATGCGCTCGGACCGCATGGCGCCATCGCCCGCGGCGTAGATGAAATCGGCGATAAAGAATGAATTAGCGTGTTCGAGCGCCTCGTTTACGTTCATGCGTGCTCCTTGCCCGTGGCATTATGGTTTTCGATTCCGCATTGTATCATCCGGGCGCGAGCCCATCGAAGCGCCAAGGAAACCTCCACGCAGGGCAAAGCGCCCGCGACCTGGCGAAGCCTTGCAATCGGGCGTTACATGTACCCCGTCTTCTCGAGCTGCTCTTCGAAGAACGTATTCATCTTCCTGAACGGGCGCCGCAGCGGAAGCCCCAGCACGAGCATGGCGCCCGCCATGAACAAGAGAGCGGCAACGCCAATGACCACATTCACCAGCAACGGGCCCGCAACGCATTCCTGCAGCAGCGTCATGGCATAGGTAAATGGCAGGTACGCCGCGACATCGATGAGGATGGGGTCGAACATCTCCACGGGGAACGTGCCACCCGAAGCCGCCACCTGCATGATGAGCAGAATGACGCAGACCGCCTTGCCCACATCGCCGAAGAGCTCGGTGATCGTATATACGATTAGGCAGAACATCTGCCCTACGAACAGGCCCAACAGGAAAAACCCTACCGGATCGGCGCATTGGATGCGCAGCAGCGTCAGGTCGCCCAGCAGCACGAGCGAGCTCTGAAGCAAGCCAATGACGCAGAAGATGCCGTACCGACCGAAGAATTCGTGACGCGGGCGAATCTTCCCGTAGCGTTTCCGCAGCTCTTCCAAGCGCTCTTCCACGATGCGCACGCGCATGGTGGAAATCATGACGAGGGCGCCCACCCACAGCGAGAGGACCGTATAGAACGACGCCATGGCCGAACCGTAATTGGAAACGGAATAGACCGGCTCGCGTTCGAGCTGCACGGGGCGGGCAAGGTTTGCTGCCATCGTCTCGGCGTCGTTGCCCAGGATGATTTGCTCGATTTGCTTCACATCGCCCGAGGCAAGCGCATCGGCCACGCGCTGCTTCGCATCCCCAACGCGCGTCGCCGCCGAATCGAGCTTGCCCGACGCATCCGAAAGACCGTTCGCAAACGTGTCAAGCTGGTTAGACAAACCACCCGTGCTATCGCCCAAGCCCGAGACGGCACCATCCAGATCCGAAACGATGCTCTTCGCAGACGATGCCGCATTGCCGATGGACGAGCGCAGGGCATCATAAGCTGGCGCGATTTCATCGTTGAAGAGGCGCTTCGCCTCCCCAACGTCTGCCTGAGCGCTATCGACGATAGCATTGGCCTCCTGCTGGGCCTCATGCACCGAACGGGCGGTCGACTCCGCGTGCTCCTTCGCGGCCTTAAGGCTGTCGATGAGCACCTGGGTCTGCTGCTTCTCCGCCTCGCTCACGCCGCTCTCGCCCATGAGCTGCTGGAATCGGTCGATGCGCTCCTGGATGATGCCCGGCACCGCATCGGCGGCAAGCGAGAGCATGTCGAGCGCAACGTTCATCGCGTCAGTCACCTTGTCCACGTTCACCGAATCCCCGCTGAACGAATCGCGGATGATGCCAATTTGCTCCTCAAGCGATTCCGACGCGCTCTGCGCGCCCGATTCCGCATCGGCAAGCGCGCCCTTCGCGGTGTCCGCCGACTCCTGAAGCCCATCGAGCGTGGCGCCCAGCAAGTCGACGATGCTCGACGTTGTGCGCATCAGGCCAGACAGCGTCCCCAATTGCTTTGCCGCGCTCTTCGCATCGGCGGTTGCGTCATCCAGATGGCGGCTCATCTTGGCCACGTAGTCGCTCATCTTCGGGTTCTTCACGTAGCTCAGGATGTCATAGGCTATGCCAAGCGAGACTTGGTCCACGCGTTCGGTAAAGCTGACGCGGATGCTTTCCTGTATGGAAGCGGCGCCCTTCTGCGTGATGATGGGCGCAATGGGATTCTCCTTCTCATTCGTGTAGTAGAGCACGTTGGGATACGCGGTGTCTTCCGTAAGGTACGTAAGCAAGTTAGCGCTGAAATCGGACGGAATCACGATGGCGGCGTAGTACTCGCTGCTATCGACGCCCGCCTTCGCCGCCTCCTCGTCATCCACGAACACCCAGTTGAAGCTAGAGTTACCGCGCAGCTGCGAGACCACGGTGTCGCCCACGTTGATGGTTATAGGCAGCAAATCGCCCTTGTACCCTGCATCCTCGTTGGCAACGGCAACCTTCAGTCCGCCCGTCGCCCCATACGGGTCCCAGCTACTGGCGATGTTGAACCACGCGTAAATCGAAGGCGTTACCACCAGCAACACGGTCACAACAACGCCGATGACGCTCTTGGAACCAAGGCGCAGGTCCGTAACGAAGATATCGCGCGTTGGCCCACGGCGAGAGGGCTTCTTCTGCAGCGCTTCCACTGCGGGAACAACGCTCGCGCCCTCGCTTTCGGCAGGTGGTTCAAGTCCGAACTCAACCAGCAAATCCTGCCCGATGAGCTGCGCTTCCTCCCGCACCGTTGCATGCGTGTACTCCTGAACGATAAGGCCCATCTGCACGATGAGCAAGAACACGAGCATCCCCACGAGCACCGCAAGCTTCGTATCGGTACCCAGGTTGAGCGCGCTATTCAGCGGCAGCATGACGATGAGCACGACGAGGGGAATTACCCACAGCGCCGTCACGCCCACCCTGCGAATGTGCGGATACCGACGGTAGAAGCTATAAGCCCGGCGCTCCACCTCCTCCGCATAATCGTCGTGCGCCATGAGCGCGCGCACGATGCCGCGCATGCCGCGACGCTCCATCTGCCCTTCGTAATCCTCGCTTGCGAAAAAGCCCGTCTTGCGCATTTCGTCGTCGAACATCACGAGCAGATTGGCCATGAGCGAACGAAGCCCCAGGCCAATGAAGAGGGCCCCGGGAACGATGAGCAACAGGGCTAGCAAGTCGAGAACGTACGCCGACCCGTACAGCCCCGAAAGCGCCTCGCGCATGGCGTCGATGCCATAGGTGAACGGGAGCGCAGGATGAATGAACTGGAAGAAATCGGGCATCATCTGGATGGGATACATGCCCGACGAACCTGGCACCTGCATTACCAGCAGGAAGATGCACAGCGTCTTACCGATATTGCGGAACGTTTTCACCAGCGCGTAGATGAGGTTCATGTACGCGAACGAGCACACCGCCCCAGCCAGCATGAACAGCACGGGGTTGGCGCAATCGATGCCCAGCAGGATGTCGACGCCGCAAATCGCCTGCGACTGCAAGAGCGACAAGATGACGAACAGCATCCAGCGACCGAAGTAGCGCTGCCGTGCGCTAGCCTCCGAGAAGCCCATGACCTCGACCTTCATGAGCGACACCAGGATGAAGCAACCCACCCACAACGCCAAGTTAGTGTAGAACGGAGCAACCGCCGTGCCGTAGTTGGAAACGGGATAAAGCTCAACGGTGGTCATCTGCACGGGCGTCGAGATGAACGTGCCCGCGTTTTCGACGTCGACGCCCAGAAGCTCCGTAAGCTTTTCCAGCTCGAGGGCCCCACCGATGGCACCGATGTCCTGCATGGTGCCATCCAAGTTGTCGCGAATGGTGCCTAGCAAGATCTTGGCGTCAGCAACCGAAGTCTCGGCCGTAGCCAACGCAGCATCCGTTTCGGACAGCACGTTGCATAGGCCATCGATTTGCGGTTCGAATTGCCTTAGGGCGACGGAAAGGTTCGTCAGCGACAGATAGAGGTCGGTCGTGCCCTGGTCGAGCTTGGGCATGGCGTCGCCGTGGATGCGACTGGTAACGTCCGTTACGCCATCGGTCGTCTGCTGGACGGTGTCATTGATTTCCTGAACGCGGGCATCTGCCCCGTCTACGGCGCCACGTATGAGCGTAATGGCAAATGAGAGGCTCTCCGCTGTGCTCTTGAGCTCCTCGTCGCCCGTGCCCGACGCAACGTCGATGATGCGCTGAAGGTCTTCGCTTACGCGCGCAAGATCCTCCTTTGCGTTGCCGAGCGAAACCGCCGCCTGGCTCGACATGGATGACACGCTCGCCGCCGACGAAAGGACATTGGTAGAGAGGCGGGCCTCGTAATCACCCAGGCCAGAGCGCAAGTCATTTAGCTGGGCACCCGAATCGTCCAGCGAAGAGGCTATCCCCGGCAGCAGCTCGGACGTCGTCACGAGGGAATCCCGAGCCTCCTGGGCCGCCGTGCGCCAGCCCGCGATGGAGGATGACGCGTCGTCGAGCGAGGCGACCGCCGTGTCGAGGTCGGCCTGAATTGACCGCATTTCCTCTAATACCGATTGATGCGTCTCGCCGGCCCTCACGTTGAGCTTCTCCGTCAGGTCCTGCGCTGACGACAGGATCTTCTTGTTCACCGTGGAGGAAAACCCCTGGTTGATCTTGAGAACCAGCGTCTGTGCGGCAGAGTCGCTTACCTTGGTGGCAACGGCACTATACTTTTCGTTGGGGTAATAGTAAATCGTGGGCTTTTCACTCGAGCCGTCGAAGATACCGACGAGGTTTTCGCTCAAGTCGCTGGGAAACACGATCGCAGCGTACGCAACGCCTGCATCGACGGCCTCCAACGCCTCTTCCCTGCTGTCGAAGACCCGCCAATCAATGCTGTCGTTATCCTCGAGTTCCCCCATGACCTGCTGGCCAATGTTGATGTCGCCCGCTAAGTTGTGCGTAGCGCCTTCGTCCTCGTTTACGACGGCGATGGGGATGTTCCCGGTATGCGAGTACGGATCCCAGTTTGCCACGATGCAGTACCACGCGTACAAGCCAGGCAGCACAAGGAGAGCACCCACCACCAACAAGGCGATGGGATTCTTCACGAGCGCAATTACGTCTCGCTTCAATATGTCAAGCGACGTTCTCACGATGGCATATCAATCCCCGTGCTTGCATTCCGCTCATGGCAATTTGCCACGCGCAGGGCATCTAGGCTGCCCGTTTGCGTGCTAGCCGCATTCCGCTTTTCGCCAGCGCATGACGACGCAACAACAACGCAAGATGAGAGCGCTGAAGACGCCTCGAACAAAGCGGACCACCAGCGCAAAGCGCTTACGCGTTTTCGAGTTCGGCTTCCCGGCGCTCTTCCTCGAGCACACGACGAACCACGCGTTCGATACGGCGCTCTTCGCTCCGACGCGCAATCACGAACGCGGCAGCTTGCACACCCGCAAACACCACGCCGCACACGATAAGGGCGCGCTTGCCCAGGAGCTGATAATTATGAATGGTGTTTTCTCCCCCTTGGCGAGCGGCAAGCTTCTCAACGCCCCTAATGACGCGAATCCCCGTTTCGCCAACGGCATCCCTCATGGCGCCTTCCAACCGATGCTCAAGCAACGAACAACCCATCGGAACCCCCTTCGCTAGGCTACCTGCGTCAATTGTAGCAAATACGACACTTTTGGTACCATTTCAAAATGTCAACATGCCGTGCGCACGGCGCCCATCAGAGGCCGTCCAAATGCTTTGGCAAACGACGAAGCGCAGCCCAGCCGCGAGGCGGAACCCGCAGCCAAAGCATCCGCTAGTCACCATGCACGAGGGCGATAAGATCCTGGTGAGAATGAATGTCAAGCTTCGCGTAGATATGCTTGACGTGGGCCTTTACGGTGTTGCGCGAAATGACGAGCTCTTCTTCGATGTACGCGCGATCGCGCCCCTCGGCCAGGAACTCGAGCACCTCGCGCTCGCGAGGCGAAAGCCCGTACTCGTCGGCTACGGCGCAGCACTTCTGGGAAAGAGAGACCTCGGACGCGGCGGAGCCGTCGAAGCCGGCGGACAGGTCGGCCGGGGCGGGCGCAGCGGTTACGCCCTCGATGGCTTCGGTGAAGCTGAACGAACGCATGCCGATAAGCGCATAGCCCACGACCGTCATCATGAGAATGCACGGCACGAACACGAACAGCCCCTGGTCGTAGCCCATGAACACGTTGCCCAGCATGCCGATGGCCGCGCCGATGAGCGTGCCGAACCCCGCCAAGCCACGGCCCCATGCAAACACGGCCAACGCATTCTTGCGGTTGCGGCCGGCAAGCATGATGAGCACGAGCCAGGCAATCATCTCGAACAGCGCGTTGCCCGTGGCAAGAAGCGCGCTCGAGGTGACGAGCGTGGTGTTCGGCGAAGCGTTCGCCAGGAAGAAGCCGGCGGCCACAAGCAAAACCGAAATCTGCACGACGACATCGGCGTTGAAGCTTCTGCGGCGCACGAGCGCGTAGATGGTCACAAGCGCCACCGGGATGAACCCGATCATGTTGGCAAGCGGCATGCCCCCTACCTCGCCGAAGCGCAGGCCGAAGCCAAACGCCATCGAGAAGAGCAGCAGGCACACGAAGAACTGGCTCGCCAGGGGCAGAAACGTGGTGGGCTGCGTAATGGCCACGTCGGCAGGAGCCTCCGCGTGCGCGATTTCGGAAACGAGCGGGCGCGTAAGCCCAGCGGCCAGAAGGAACGACACGAGCGGGCACACGAGGAACAGCACGACGCCCACGAATACCGGCGCCTGCCAGATGAACGACTCCAGGGCGAGGCGCACCGTGAACGCGATACCAATGCAGGCGGAGGCCTTGCGTGCATCGAAGCCGGTAGCCGCCAGGCCGATTACGAGCGTCACGCCCGCGCGTCCAATCGCGAACAGGCACGACGACAGAATGAGCAACGGCGCATTGCAAAACGAAAACGCAGGCAGCATGAGCAGCGAGCCCGCGATAAGGCACACGGCGACGACGATTTCGCCCGTGCGCTCGATTTTCAGCACGCTCGGCTTGAAGGCGGCGAGCAGGCCCACGACCACCATAAACACGGCGTTCGCCGTGACGGAAATGTCGCGTGCGAACATGAAAATGGAATCGAACAGGGGAAACACGGCCTGATTCATCATGGAAACGGAAAACACCATGCAAGCAAGCGCCGCCGTGACGCGCCAGAAGCGCGCGTCGAACACGGACGCGGTAGTTTCCCTCTCGTTTTGTTCAGCCGCTGCCATGGAGCCCCAGTTATCCCTCACTCGCCAAAAGATACTCCGACCTTAGCACACGAAAAGAAAGCGGGCCAGCTCCCCCGCAGAGGAGCCAGCCCAGAAAGAATCGGCTTACGCCTGGCCCGTTGCGGCCAGCATGCCAGCGCGACGACCGAACGTCATCGTGCGTCCGCACGCCAAACCGGTGAACAGGTTCGGGTAGCTCACGGCGAACATGCCGCCCGAGGCATCGCCAGTCATGTACAGACCCTCGATCGGCGAGTCGTCCTCGCGAACGGGATGCATGTTCGTGTCGATGATGACGCCGTCGACCGTGGCGAGGAACCATGCGCCCGCACGCACGCCGTAGTACGGCGGCTGGTCGAGCGGAATCATGCGGTAGGACTCCTTGTTGTAGTCGGTGTCCTTGCCCGAATACGCCATCTCGTTGTAATGCTTCCACGTGGCAACCGTCTCCTCGACGGGCAGGTTCAGCATCTCGGCGAGCTCTTCCATCGTGTCGGCGCGCTGGATGAAGCCAGCTTCGATCGACTTCTCGAACATGCCCTCCATGGCCTGGATCGGCATGTTGGACGGAGCACCGTTGTCGAACGGATACAGGCGGCAGCAACCCACTTCGTTGATCTGGCGAACCTTCTCGACGTAGTCGGAGTCCCAGATGTCAACGTAGGTGTGATGCGGCTGCATCCACGCGGAGTGCAGCATGTAGTCGTAGGGGCCGGACTCGTTGCAGAAGCGCTTGCCGTTCAGGTTGATCTTCAGGAACGGCTGCTCGCCAAACCAGAACCAGTTGGCGCCGTTGGCATTGGAAGCCGTGTCCTGGTTGCCCATGCCGGCCGTCTCGGTGGGGCGGCAGCATGCGCGGTTGAAGGTAACGGCAGCACCTAGCGGGTCCATCTTGCCGCCAACCCACAGCGCGGCCTTGATGCCATCGCCCGTGGGGTTGCCACCGCGAGCGGGCACGGGAATGCGCAGGTCCTGGTTCCAGGGCTGGCGCGCCTGCATCATCTCGAGGTTGTTGCCGTAACCACCCGTGGCGATGATGATGCCCTTGGGGGCGTTGATGCGAATATAGTGACGGTCGTTCACATCGCGAGCGATGGCGGCCACCACGCGATCGCTCTCGTCCTGCTCAAGCTTGACGAACTCGGTGTTCCAGCGGAACTCGGCGCCCAGCTCTTCGGCGTACTCCTTCAGGGAAACGCCAAACGTGAAGTCCTTGTCGTCCTTCACCAGGTCGGTCTTCTCGGGGCTGTGGCCCGTGGCATACGCCTTATCGCGCGCCTCGGACTCCGGCGGAAGGCCGCCCTCGAAGTTCATGACCATGCGACCGTCGCGCTCGACGATGTCGGTAAGCCAGTCAACGCAGGCGCCCGATTCGTCGGCCCACAGCTTGATGAGGTCGTAGCGCGCAAAGCCGTTGGCATAGCGCACGATGTCCTCCATGGCTTCCATCTTGTCGATGCGGAACTCGGGGAACTGGGCGAACGACTCCTGCTGGAGCTTCGAATCGATGGAGCCGATGTCCTCGCGGGGGTTGGAAACCTTGGAAACGCGGTCGATGCCCAGCACCTTCGCGCCATTCTCAGCCGCCGAGATAACGGCAGGCAGACCGCCCGTGCGGCAACCGATGACCAGAACTTCGGTGTCGATGGTCTCGGTGATGTCGGACTCGTTGATAACGGGAGCCTGGCCCAGCCAAGAAGGCGTGCCCGACCCGCCCGCACTCAGATTCGGGGTGTTCTCGGGAACCTTCTGGCTGTTACCACAGCCGGTGAGTGCGCTGGAAGCGGCCACGCCAAGAGCAGCCACGCCCGCACCCTTGAAAAAACTACGTCGAGATAGCGAGCTCATTTAACCCTCCCAGCCTTCAGGCGCATTCAGCGCATGGCAATCATTGCAAACCAGAACACTCGTGCTGTGCGCCTTATGGCAGTCGCCGCACTCCAGGGCCTGGTCCTGATGGCTCGAATGGGGGTTGTACTGCGCAGCATTGCCCTCGAAGCCCCAGGTGCTGCTGGTTACTTCGCTCATGTCGTGGCAGCCACTGCGCGCGCAGAACTCCTCGCTTGCGAAGTCCTTCGAAGGAGCAAGCCTGCCCTCTTCGTCGGTGGTGAACGCATCGCTCGTCCAGATCATGACCTCGCTAACCTGCTCGGTAAGCTTCGGCTCGTGACAGCTCAGGCAGTTCTTGCCCGCCTGCACGTGGTCGTAGGCAGCCATGCCCACGTGGCCGTTCGTCACGCTTTCAACGTACGCGTCCATGGGATCGTGGCAAACCGCATTGCAGAACGTGGGCGATTCATGCCAAACGCCAAAGCCGATTCCCAACACGATGATTACGGCAACGACAACGCCGGGGACAACCCACTTGTTGCGTTTCGAAGCCATCGACGGCTGACCCTCCAGCGCACCGTCGGTCGTCTGCTTCTGTTGCGCAGACGTGTCCTTTTCCGCCATCAGCTCTCCTTCCACTCTTGCTGACTTAACGGTGCGACCGATGTTGCTACTCCCCCACTCACCCGCCTAGTACCCCCGTAGGGTAATTCTTTCGTTTGCGCTGGTCATAGGGATTCACTAACCCTTCAGGGTAAGCGTGGAAGGAGGAGGGGTTATACGGGAAGCGAATGGCGAAAGAGGCCGAACTAGCCTAGGGCGCTCAGCGCATGGGCGAATTCGGCTCCCCGAATCACCCTACCTCGCCCAGCGCCCTGCCACGAGAACAGCCACCCGTCACGACGCGAGCCAACCTCGCCGCGCACGCCCTCCGTTGCCTATTTGTTATAGACAGGGTAATATTTTTCCACCATAATTACATTATCGTTAGCCAAGGGGAAAGGGACCATCATGGAACGCAGCGGAAGCCAGAAAGCACTGCTCGTATTCTCCATCATCGAGATTGTCGGCGCAGTCATCATTTTCCTAACCGGCATCATGCTCATCGTGGGCATCGGCGCGCTGGGCAGCGCATCTACCGCGGATCTTGCAGCCGCAGGCGTCTCGACCAGCACCGCCAACCTCGCCACGGGCGTAGGATCCATCGTAGCCATCCTGTGCATCTTCATGGCCATATGGTCATTGCTGTGCGGCATCTTCGGCATTCGCGCGGCAAACGACAGCACGAAGGTGGGCATCGTCTGGGTATTCACGCTCATCGACCTAGTCCTCTGCGTCATCGGCATCATCTTTGCCATCGTGCAGGGCACCTTCCAGTGGTCGCTCGTCTTCTCGCTCGCTCTCGCGGCCATCATGTTCTGGCTCGCGAACAACATCAAGAAGCTGAACGCCTAGCAAGCACAACTGCAAAAACCAGCCCGCAGCGTACGCAGAAGCGCCCTCGGGCTGGCAAAGCGAATCGCGACAGTTGGACCGGAAACGCAGGTTTTCGGTCCAACTGCTTTTTGCGGGGCTCTCCGAAAGTCCACTGCGGGTCACATGCAAAACGAGCCCCAGCAATGTAATCGATAAAGTAACATTCCGCTTACTTAGCCCCCCCCTATATAAGCTCGCGAGTATCATTCAAGGACAATAGGGCAACTTGCGCTCTCCGACGCAAACGCATCGGTAGAACCCAAGCACGGCTGCGCTTGGCCAGGGCGCTGGGGAACGGGTCAAGAGAGAGGGGTAGCCATGAAAAACCGATTGAGGGCGTTCATTTGCGTATTGTGCGTCCTCGCCCTTACAGTGACACCTACGTTTACCGCATGGGGCGACGACGTGTCGTACGGTGAAATGCGAGCCACGAATCAGCAGTACACCGACGACAACAACACGCAAATCAAGTCATTTACGCTCAACGACACATTCAATTACGAGAGCCTGGGCGGCGATTCCGGCAAGCCGACGCTCACCCTCAGCTCGAACAACCTGCAAAACATCGTGAAGACGAAACTTCTGCCCCAATGGAGCGGAATTGCAGCCAGCGTCTTCCGCGATCAGTCGACTCAGCTTGTAGACCTCTATGGGGAGGAGCCCATCGGGGGAAACATGTCGCAAAATGGCTTCGACTCCTATTTCAATATGAGTCAGGGCGAAACCAAGTACGTCGAGGAAACCTGGAGCTGCTACAGCCTCAGGAGCAAGCTCGCGCAAACGACTCCATCCCACGCGGGCGATAAGGGCTATGACCAGTTCAGCGTTTCGGGCGTCAAGAGAATCTCGAACCTGAACGACGCGCGCAATCTGATGGCGCAGTCACTCTACGAATGCCAGAACACCACGGGAGCTCTCTCGGCTCAAGAATTCCTCGACGCAGATGAGGCCGGCGAAACGAGGCTGGAAGGCCTCGAGTCGACTGAAACGATGCCAGGCTTCGCGAATGTCGTCACCGCCGTCAACTGCAAGGGCGGATCGGCGAATTTCGACTACGTCTCATTCGGCATCGTGTTCTATGACTTCAAGCCGGTTCCCGTAGCCGCTACGGGCCTTCAGTACGTGAGCGGACCGACTCCCGAGGGCGAGGTCGTCCCCGGAGCTGCTAACAATTCCGTGATCACCAATGGCTCGGCGCAGGACATCTTGCACTCGGCCGTGCTGGGCGATTCCGTCACGAACACGACCACCACGAACCTGGGTGGCCTCGCGTCCTTCGAATTGTCGGAAAACATCGGCGCCAACATCGGCCTGTCCCAGACCGAATCCAGCTCGGAGACGAGCTTCTGGTCGGACGACACCTTTGGCAGCGGCTCGTCCACCAGCACTTCGTCGGAATCCGTCTCGATGGGGCTCGACTGGGGCACCGCTTGGAAGATGGGCGGAGCGCTCGGCGCCGAGCAGGGGCATAGCGAGTCCAAAGAGGTAAGCAAAGCCGTCGAGACCACCATCTCGCTTCCCGCACACACGGGAACGACCGTCGCGCAGGAAACGTCGACCACCACGTACACTCAGACGTACCAGCAGCCAACCGTCCTGAGCTATAAGGTTGCAATTTACGCCATGAGCGGCGATTTCTATTCCTCCTCCGCCTTTGGCGGCATCGGCGGAATCAATACCGGCGACTACGACAAGCAGTCTCTCGTCATCAAGTTCGACACGAACGATTCGGAAAAGCCCTCCTACGGATGCGCGGCGACCGACGACCTGTATTGTCGCGTCACCAACAACAACCAGGTTGATAGCTACGACATCTCGAACGACCGCACGTACACGACCCATAGCACCGCACCGGGCTGGACAAAGAGCGAAGAAATTTCCTGGAGCAACGTGACCGACACGGCGCGCAACTACTACGACGTTGACGTCCCTGCGAGTTCCAGGCAAAACTTCTTCTACGAGACCCCGGGCAAGATAGAGTCGAAAACCGATAAAACAAGCTCGCACGTTGCCTCAACGTACCCCTTGTACAACCTGGGGTCCGTGAAGACGCCGAAGACGAATTACGTTTTGTACGACAAGAACATGCTTGACCTCGATTCCATCACCTTGGAAGGCTACAACAGGTACAACGTGCCCTTCTACGGATTCACGACGGACTGGGGCAGCTGGCAGCTCTGCGATGAAACGGGCGTTGTCTACAACGACAAGACCCTGGTAAGCGAAAGCGCGGAAGGGAAATTCCTTTACGACAGCGAAACGCGTACGATTGCGCCCAAGGCGAATGCGGAAAGCCAAAGCATCTACATTAGGTGGGTCATCAAAGATGGCGTACGCCAGGTGACGGGCGAAAGCCCCGAGCCAGGCCAGGACCTGACGGACCTGAACAATAATCCCACCAACAACAACCCGGCTCTCACCCCCGTGGTGAGAATAGACATCGTGAACACCGGGCTCGACAATCCCAACATCACGGCATCGGGAAGCTATACCGGCTTCTACCGCACGCCAATCAATCTGAACGACGAGATGTCGTACGTAGTAACCAACAAGACCGGCAAGAAGATCGATACGCAGGTCCGCTGGGAAAGCTACGAACTGGAATCCGAGGGCATCATTGTCAATGAGGGCACCGGCGAAGTTACGTTCACGGAGCCGGGCGTCTACCATGTGCGTCCGTTCGTCTACAACAATGATGGCGACCAGGTGATTCCGCTGACGAGCGAAGGCGACTACGACTGGCTTACCGTCACCGCCACCGAGCACAATTTGACCCACTACGACGCAAAGGCCCCGACGGATTGCACGGGCGGCGACGCATACGGTTGGATAGAACACTATAGGTGCTCGGATTGCGGCAAGTACTTCTTGGACGCAGAAGGAACCATAGAGGCCGCTGAGGACGACGTCATCATTCCGCCCACCGGCCACGACTGGGGCGAGTGGACCCCCTCCAATGAGCCCGGCGTAGAAAAGCGCGTATGCAAGAACAATGCGAACCACGTCGAGTACCGCAACGCGTACACGGTGACGTTCGACATGAACGAACCGGACAACGCAACCGAGGCGGCCCAGGGTCAGCCCGACGCGCAGACCTTCACGTCCGACGCAACCGCATCGGTAAAGGTCCCGGGAGCGCCCACGCTCACTGGCTACACGTTCGAGGGCTGGTGCACGGATGAGAGTGGAGACACCCCCTACGACTTCAGCGAGCCCGTTAACGGCAGCATGACGCTGTACGCCAAGTGGGCCCCCGTCAAGTACACGGTCGCCACCGTGGCCGTCGTGAACAAGACGGTAGCCGACGCAGATGGCGGCTCGCAGCAGATGATCACCCCCGCAGCCGGCAGTTGCATCTACTTTGAGAATCCCGCTACCGATGAGCGATACACCGACGACGAGAACTACACGTATTACTACACGGAGGTAGCATACGGAGAGACCGTCGAACTGACGGTGGCCCCGGCAGACAAGTTCGGCATGGATGAGATCTGGGCAATTCCGGTTCTGGCAACTTCCGAGACGGATGCCTCCGTCGGCGAAGCGTTCGTTCCGGAACGCCAAGGCGATACCAATGTCTACACGCTCACGATGCCCGCATCCGACGTGGCAGTCATGGGTAGCTTCGTTCAGCAACGCGTAAGCGTAACGTACAACGGCGGCGCGCTTGCGGGCCAAGAAGGCGTTACCCTTCCGCCGGACGAGGAAATCGAGTACGGGCATAAGGTCGAGGGACTCAGCGAAAAGGTTCCGACGCTTTCGGGAGAACTCCAGGATGCGTGGACGTTCGGCGGTTGGTTCACCGACCCGGATCTGCAAAAGCCCTGCCTGGAGAACACGGCGCTAACGGCGGACACGACGCTCTACGCCAAGTGGGTTGAAAAGAACAACCCGCCGGAGACGCACATGGTGACCTACACGCTGGTGTACACCCCCACGGTCGACATCGACCCAGATGTGGCTAGCTACGAGGTGGAAACCGGAACCAAGGTATACAACCCGACAGACGATGTCTACGCGTTCGCCGACGATAGCACGCAAGCGCAATACGCTCTCCTCGAGGGCGACAAGTCGTGCTGGTTCAAGGGCAGCGAAACCAGCGCCCCCGACTTCACGACTGCCGACTCCTTCGATTTCAACACCGAGGTCAGCGAAGACACCTACCTGTATGCACAGGTGGTTCCTCGCACCTACACCGTGACGTATTACGACGGCGAGACGAAGCTGGGAACGCAGGAAGTGGAGTACGGCGAACTCATCAGCCAGTCTGACGCCGACGCAAACGCCCCGCATAAGCAGGGACAGACGCTTTCCGGCTGGACCACGAAGGGCAACATGTGGGACTTCGGGGAAGATAGCGTTACCAACAACCTGGCCCTGTACGCCAATTGGTCCTACGACGTGACGTTCAACGCCAACGGCCATGGCACGGCGCCCGATACCCAAAACGTGGAGTACGGCACCAAGGCAACGAAGCCGAGCGACCCGACGGCCGAAGGCTTCGAGTTTGGCGGCTGGTTCACCGATCCGGACTGCACCAACGCCTATGACTTCGAGACCCCCGTTACGGGCAGCCTGACGCTCTACGCGAAGTGGACGAGCACGAATCCCACGTCAGTAGCCATGCACCGCCTGTACAACCCGAACTCCGGTGAGCATTTCTACACCGGCGTTGATGGGGAACGCGACGGACTGGTGAAGGTCGGCTGGAAGTACGAGGGAACGGGCTGGACGGCTCCCATTACGAGCGATAAGCCGGTATACCGTCTGTACTCCGGCACCGACCACCACTACACGATGAGCGCCGAAGAGCGCGACCACCTCGTGTCGGTTGGCTGGAGCTACGAAGGCATCGGCTGGTACTCCGCAAACGAAGACGGCGTACCGCTCTACAGGCAGTTCAACCCCAACGTAGACCCCACTGCCGCAAGGAACAACTCCGGCAGTCACAACTACACCGTCAGCAAGGCCGAGAACGACCACCTCGTGTCGGTTGGCTGGCGCTACGAGGGCATTGGCTGGTACGGCTTGGGTTAACCCTACCAGCAGGGCAATGAGAGCCCGAAGGGCGTGATTGCAACGAGCATGTAGCAGTGAACGTTCTCATCAAGGGATCTCACGAGCAAAGAATGGACGCGGCGGCGAAAGCCCCGCGTCCATTTCGTTTCCGGGATACAATGCGGGCTCATGGGCAACAGCCGCAACCGAAACGAACGCAAGGTATCAGCGCGTCGCACACGGCGACTTATCACCTCAACTGTAATATATTACAGGTTTAGTATCATTTGATTCAAGCGGGGCAAGGCGTCCCAAAATTTGAGCGAGCCGCCCGTCATGACGATGATGCGGAAATCGCTACGATCGAACTTGGACGCCATGTATTCCTTGAGCATGGCGGAACATACGGGGTTGTTCTCCTCGGAGGAAGCGCCGTCCAAGTAGATCATAATGGTGCGAGCGGGATTACCACCATCATCAAGAGGCGAGACTTCGGCGGCAGCCAGATTGCCATCGTCTGCGCATGCAGCAGGCGAAATGGCGATGCCAAGGATTGCCACAGCCGTTGCCAGCATGATGCCAAGGGCAATCAGGAAACGCCTTGCGACCGACCCATTCTTTGCATTCATGAGACCCCTCACGCACGCTTTGAGTTCGCGCTATCGTGCAAACCCCTCTTGATTCTAGCATGCGAGGACCCTCCACCGAACGCTGCGAGCACACCCCACCGCTCGCTAGCAACCGCATGCGAGCCGCGGAGCGTGCTCTACGAATGTGAGAATACGCTAACGAGCATGAATACGAAGAGCCCGAGTAAGGCCACGACGATAATTGTTCCGCCTAGCGTCATCAACCCCATAAGGATCCTGCCCAGACAGCCAAGGCAACCACCGCCATAGCCCGAACCGCCTCCACTGCCACGGCCCGAATCGCCTCCGCCCAGGCTGTCGTATACAACGCCGTCGGGGAGGTTGGCGATATAGGTTGCGCTACTGCCGTCGTGCATGCTGCCTTCTCTTAGTATCCGTACGTCACAAGCTGCCATCCACCGTCATCGGTGCGCGCCAGCCACCACTGGTAGTCCGTCATTTCGGCATTCGGCTCCCACGCTCCGCTCGCCTGAGCGGGCGTATGGAAGCTGGAATAGAACTCGGCGACATGCGTGTACTGGGCACCTTCGTCGAGGCTGTTCAGCCACGCTAGGTTTTCCGCGGTATCGCATTCGTCGCCGGCGTAGCGCAGGCTATGGAGCTCGCATCCAAAGCTCGCGAACTGGCATTTCACCTGAACGGCCGCCTGCTCCAGCTCTTCCCTAGAGTACAGCGACGACGAGCCGTAGTCGTAGCTGACTTCCGGCTCCACCTTGCCCGCCAGGTACTCTTCGAACGTAATGCCCTTTTCGGTGATTTCCTTCGCCACCTCGGGGCTATCGACGTAGCGAATATGCCAGGGCTCGTAGCCGTAGCCGGTAATGTGCTCATCGCCCTCGAGGTAGCGCAGGATGAAGCCGTGCTCGGCCAGGTCGGCATGAATCTTCGTCCAGATTTCGGGATACTGCATCATGTCCTCGTTCTCGACGATGTCCTTGCCGTCGACGATGAGGTACAGGTCGAGCGCGAGGCCGGTATGGTGCTCGGAATAGCCAGGCGTTGCAACGGTTTTCTTGGCATAGTCCACACCGTACTCTTCGGTGAACTCATCCATGATTCGCTGCTGGTCGGCAACGCTGCGGCGCGCCGAATCGAGGTCGACGTAGACCCCTTCCTTTTCGAGGTCGTCCTTCATGTCGAGATACGCGTTGTACGCCTTCGTCTCAACTTCCACGTCGTCGCCAACCGAATTGGTGAAATGCACGGTTTCCAGCGCGTCTTCCCAGCCCTCGGGCAAGGGATTGAGCTTGTTCACGAGGACCATGTAGTCAATCCCCTGCGACTGAACCTCCGCAGATTCGCTCTTCTGGCCCGACGCGTCGCCCTTCTGGGCGTCGCCCGACGACGCGCCACATCCGGCAAGCGCCAAACACGTAGCCATGCATACGGCACAAAGCGCAACGATTCTCTTCACGACTCCCCCTCCAGATAGACGGCCGCGGCCAAACCCCAGCCCTTCTTTCCATATGGGATATTATAGCTAGCATTGAGCGAGAGGAATAGGAGGGCAGATTACAAGGGGGACACGCCTATAAACGCAGCGGGCCGCACAAGCAGCCCGCCGACATAATCCAAAGCTCCCCGGAACGCGAAACGCCCCGCACGACAAGCCACTAGCGCAACCCACGTAATCGTTCAGCAGTTAACGCTTTGAGAATAGGATTCCCAACAAGAAGTCTTTCATGCGCCCTGAAGGCATAATGGCTTCAGAGGGAGCACTGCTTGCCCGCAAGCGACTATCTCGACTACGACACCGCACTTGCCCTGTTCAAACGCCTGCAAGAAGAAGGAGCCCGGCAGCTTGCCGAAGATCCGAACAACCTGGGCCTAAGGCCAGCGGCATAACGATGGCAAGCGCGAGGCCGTAGCGTACTGACGCTACGCAAGGCCGAGCAGAGGGGCTTAGGTGGGGTGCACTGTGCAGAATAAAAAAACAGGCCCATTTCTGGACCTGTAAATTTTGGTGGAGCATAGGGGGATCGAACCCCTGACCTCATGGCTGCCAGCCATGCGCTCTCCCAGCTGAGCTAATGCCCCGTGAAGCGTTGCTTATATTATCAAACTCTCCAAAGCGGTCAAGCGCTGATTCGCATTTCTTCACAAGTCTTTGCAAACCACGTGTAAACAGCCCTCTTTTCAGCGCTTTCTTCTCCACAATCTCGATTTTCCATCTTCGCCCTCCCCCGACGCACCGCGCTCGCGCAAGTCGCGTATGATACCCAATACACGCAAAAGCAAAGGAGAGCCCATGCAGGAAGAAAGCGCGCGCACGCCGAAACCCGTCCCCAATCCCGCTAGCGCTGCGGACCATCCCCAGTTCAACGCCTTCGTGGAAACCATCGCCACCCTGCGCGACCCCAATGGCGGATGCCCGTGGGACCTGAAGCAAACGCATCAGAGCGTCGCGAAGAACATGATCGAGGAAGCGTACGAAGCCGTTTCCGCCATCGAAGAGGGCGACGCCGACCATATGCGCGAAGAACTGGGCGACGTCCTGCTGGAAGTCGTGCTGCAAGCCCAGATTGCAGCCGACGAGGGCGAATTCACCATCGACGACGTAGCGCACGACGTGAACGAGAAGATCGTCCGCCGCCATCCGCACGTGTTCGGCGCGCAGGCCGCCATGGCAGCCGCAGGCCTTTCGGAAGAGGAAGTCGCTGCCGCGCAGACGCCCGACGAGGTGCTCGACCTGTGGGACGTCATCAAGGGCCACGAGCGCAAGCTCAAGGACGCCGCCCGCGCCGAGAAGCTACGCGCCGCCGGCCTCGACCCGAACGCGCCGCGCGGCCTGCTGGAAGACGCATCGCGCGAGCAGCCAGCCCTCATGCGCGCCCAGGAGGTGTCGCGCAAGACGGTGAGCGTTGGCTTCGAATGGGATTCAACCGACGACGTCTGGGCCAAGGTCGAAGAGGAAATCGCCGAGTTCAAAGCCGCCGAACCCCGCTCGCCTGAAGCCGAGCTCGAGTTCGGGGACATCCTATTCGCCCTGGTGAATGTCGCACGCCGCGAGCACCTGGACGCGGAGACCTGCCTCAGGCGCACGTGCGACAAGTTCCAGCGTCGCTGGGAGCACATGGAAGCCGCCGCACACGCCGAAGGCAAGCGCATCGACGACTACAGCACCCAGCAGCTCAACGACCTCTGGAATGCCGCGAAAGGCGCCGAACGCGAACAGTAAGCACCTGCCACCTGCAAGCGCAAACACGAAGGCCGGACCTGGAACACGCCCAGGCCCGGCCTTTTCATGCACTGCGAAAAAGCCCGCTACCCTACATGAGCTCGATGCGCGGCCCGAACTCGGTCTTCGCGCCATCGATGATGTCGGCGCTGCCGAACACGCAGATCGCAGGCGACTCCGCCACAACCTCCAGCGCATGCGAGAGCTCGCGCAGCTTCTGCGGCGTAACCGCCAGCTTCTGCGCGCGCATCTGCTCGCGCCAATCGGCATCGCGTTTGGCAAACACCAGCGCGTCATCGCGGCGCGCCATCATACGCGGCTTCACGGGCGCATCGTGAGTGGCCACCGTGCTTACGATGTAGCCTTCCATCTCGTTGTTGGAAGGGTCGAACGACGCAAGCCACGACGCGGCGGCATCGTAGCGCTCGAGCGTCTCGTCGATGCGCGGGTCGCGGAACGAATGGAAGCGCGCAAACCCGATGGGCATGCGGCGGAAACCGCAGCCATAGGCGCCACCCTTCACGCGCACCTCGTTCCACAGGTAGTCGAACGAAAGCGCGTTGGAAAGCACCGACCAAGCGCCGCCATGCGGCGATACGTCACGCAGGTTGGCGCCCTTGGCAACGTACACCACGTCGCCGGGAATAACGAATGCCTCGCGCTTTACCTGGGGCGCGGGAATCTCCAACACCTGCTCGCTCGTGCCCACCGGCATGTCGAACGTGCCTGCGGCCTGCGCGAACGCTTCCAGGTCGGCCTTCGCGCCCGTGAAGCTCAGCAGGCAGTTGGCCTGCGTGAACACGCGGTCGCGAATGCCGTTCAAGCGCGCGAGCAAATCGTCGAAGCGCGCATCGAGATTGTCGATCAGGTCCTTCAGGAACAGGTAGAAATCGACGCCGTGCAGCTGCTCGTCGAGCACGCCCGACGTGTAGAGGTACGAGGCAAGACGGCTGGTCGCCTTCGCGTGCCCTGTCGCGATAAAGCCCTGCTCCATGGCGATACGCGCCTGCACGAGCGCATCGCGCACACGCTCCTTGTCGTTGAAATCGGTATGCGCCCACACCTCGTGGGGAATCTCGACGAGCGAGTCGAGCTCCTCGGAAAGCGCGCTGGCGGAAACGATGAAACGCGGCGTGATATCCTCGGGATCCTTGCTGCTCACATGCACTTCCGTGAAGAAACGCAACGCGCCCAGATGCTGACGCGCCCAGATATCCACTTCCGCAGCCGTGCGCGTATCGGTGCCCAGCACGCCCAGCAACTGCTCCATAACGGCAACATAGGCCATGTCTTCCCAGGTAAGGCCATTAAGCGTGAAATACGCGTACAGGTAGTCGATGCCGCGCGTGGGAATGTCGTGATACAGGTACGGAAGCGGCAAGTCGTTGCGATGCACCGTTTCCGGATCGGGAACGGCAGGCCCAATGTCGCTCACATGCAGCTGCGGCAGCGTGGCAAGCGCCTCGGGCGAATCGGGCGCCTCCTGACGCGCGCGCAAGGCTGCAACGTCGGCACGAACGCGCGCACGGTCGTCGTCGCTCATGGCCTTCTCGCGCTCGGCAAGCTCCTTGGCCTCTTCCGCTGCAGCACCCTCATCCGAAGTGGCCCGCAAATCGACCAGCGCCTTATGCGCATTGGAAACGATGAGGCTATCGAGCAGCCGCTCGAAATAGCCATTGTCGAGGCCCTCGCGCATGTGCGCCAGCGGCTCCTCGTAATGCAGGTACGTGGTCACATCGTCGTCGTTGTACAGCCAGCCGGAAAGCGCGTTCATGGCAAGCACCACGCCATCAGCCATGTCGCGATCGCGCTCGCGCAGCGAAAACACCATCTGCTCGAGGGACGCCTGCAGGGCATCGCGTGGAATACCCTCTTCCACCAGGCGCTTTGCCTCGCCTTCGACAACCTCCATGAACTTGCGCGCAGAGTCGGGCTTGGCGCTGCGAAGCACGAACATGGCGCCAGGCTGCGCCTGCGCATCCAGCAGATACGCCGTGGCGTCGCCGCCCAGGCCAGCGTCCAACACGGCGCGCTTGATAGGCGACTCGTTGCCACCCATCAGGGCATCCATCAGGATATCGCTCGCCAGGACGCGCTCGAAGTCGCGCGAGTCGCCCACCACGTAGGCCAGGCCCACGCAGGCGTTTTCGGGAGACGTCGTCATCGTCACGACGTTATCGAGCGACACGCGCGGCTGCGCATACCCACGGGGGTTCGGAGCCTCTTCCGTGCGCGGCTCGAAGCAGCCCAGATAGCGCTCGTCCAGAAAGCCGAGCACGCGGTCGATATCCAGATTGCCGTACAGCACGATGTACGAGTTGTCCAGACGATAGTGGCGCGCATGAGAATCGAGGAACTGCTCATACGTGAGCTGCGGAATCGCGCGCGGCGTGCCGCCGCTTTCGAACTCGTAGCACGTCCCGGGGAACAGCGCGCGGTTTACGGCGTGATACAGAACGCTTTCCGATTCGGAAAGGGCGCCCTTCATCTCGTTGAACACCACGCCATTGTACGCAAGGCGCTCAGACCCATCTTCGCGCGCCTCCAGCTCGTAGTGCCAGCCTTCCTGCTCGAAGATGGCCTTGTCGGTGTAGATGGCCGGATGCAGCACGGCATCGAGATAAACATCCATGAGGTTGAGCAGGTCTTGCTCGTTGGTGCTGGCCACCGGGTACATGGTCTTGTCGGAAAACGTGAGCGCATTCAGGAACGTCTGCATGCTCGTGCGCAGCAGGTTCACGAACGGCTCCTTCACGGGGAAGCGGTCGGAGCCACACAGAACCGAGTGTTCCAGAATATGGAACACTCCCGTGTCGTCGACGGGCGACGTGCCAAACGCAATGGAAAACGCCTTGTTCGCGTCTTCGTTCTTCAGGTACAGCAACCGCGCGCCACTCTTCGCATGGCGCATGACGATTGCATCGCCATCGATTTCCGCGAGCGGCTCGGTGCTCTCGACGCGGAAACCGTGCAATTCTTCATTGGGTTGAAGCATTATGCCTCCTAGTAAAACGAAATTTGAGGGCAACTATAGCACTATGGGCAGATATACCTGAGCGCCGTTTCTCAACGGTTGCGCTATGATGAGCATATCAATCGAAAGGGGCTCTCATGGAAACACTGACGGACCGCCAGAAACTGATTGCAAACGTACTGATCGATTGGGCTCGGGAACACAAGGGCGAACCCGCGCAAGACATGATTATCGAGGAAAGCGAGCTCGCGAAGCTCCTGGGCGACGCAAGCTGGAAGCGCGCCAATAACGAGGACCTCTACATCCTCTGCGCATACTGCTCGCGCAAGGAATACCCGATGGTCCCCCTCCTCGTGGTCATCCCCGGGCTGCGCAAGCCCGAAAAGCCACTCATGACGCACGCGTTCAAGGCAACGCTACCCGCAGCCGAAAACGCGAAGCGCTGGCAGGCGGCGCTGAAGGAAATCAAGAAGACCAAGGTTGCAACCTGGGACGATTTCAAGAAGAGCGTTCACCCCTCATCGGAAGAGTAAGCGCGCCACGCACGTAACGACGATGGACCGGACGGCATATGCCATCCGGTCCATCTTTCTATGCGCATGCGGCGGCGTGGGAGGGTATGCCGCCGCGTTTGCATCGGTCTATGAAACTACGCAGTCTTGCCCGCGCAATGCTCGGCGGCCATCTTGCCCGTGAACACCGCGAAGCCCTGGCAGGAACCCTCGCAGATGGACACGTCGTAGGCGTCGCCATAGATGCCGCCCGCGTCGCAGCCAGCCGCATACAGATGCGGAATGGGCTCGGAATCCTCGTTGAGCACCTGGGCATGCGTGTTGATCTTCATGCCGCCAACCGTGGAGAAGATGCCCACGTTCAGCTCGAAGGCGTAATACGGACCCGACTCGAGGGCGAAGAGGTACTCGGCGGCCTTGCCGTATTCCTCGTCGACGCCCGTGGCGCAGTAGCCGTTGTACTTCTCGATGGAAGCCTTCAGCTTGGCAGCGTCGAGGTCGAGCTCCTTGGCCAGGTCGTCAAGGGTGTCGCACTTGTGCACGGCCTTGTTGCCGGCATCCACCTGAGCCTGGAATTCGGTCCACAGATCGGTAAGGGGCTCGCCCGCGTGAATGTACTCGCCGCAGCCGAAGGAGCCACCCTGCTCGTACATCCTGTCCATCTGGGCCTGCGTCACGATGGAGATAACTCGGTCCTGCATGCTCTGGGCATCGCCCGAGAAGCTGAAGTTGCGCTCGGCGTAATACTCGTTTACGAAGCGATCGCAATCCTGGTTGATCCAGAAGTACGGCTGGAACGCGGAAGCGCAGTACAGATGGCAGCCGTAATCGATGCCGGGGATGCAGCCGCCGTAGAATACCAGGCAGCCAGGGGACGGAGCCAGCGTGCCGCCAGCCTGACGTGCGGCGTTGATGCCGAAGCCATTGCGGTCGCCCGCGCCCATGGGCTGGATGCGGTCGGGGTTCTTGCCGAATTCCCTCATGAGCTCGGGGTTGTCGGAATAGCCGCCCGTAGCCAGGATAACGCCCTTGGAAGCGTTGTACTGCACGTACTTGCCGCTCTGCTTGGCGATGATGCCCGTCGCAGCGCCGTCGGTGATGACGATGTTCACGGCTTCGCTGTTCAGAACCAGCTCGGCACCGGAATTCTTCACGGCAGCCGTCCACTGCTCGACGTAGGGCTTACCGGAAAGCTCGCCTTCCTGGTAATCGTACTGGTGCCAGGTGTTGTACTCGTTGTTGCACATCGTGCCAACGCCCTTGAACTTGATGCCAAGGCTTTCCATCCAATCGATGTCATTGGCGGATTCGTTGATGTACTCGCGGAACAGCGTGCCGTTCGCGTACCAATGATGGTAGTCCATGGCCTGCGTGAACAGGTCGTAGCCCAGATCGGGCGGGTTCTTGCCCGCTTCCTTCTGAATATGGCTGTTGATTGCGAACAGGCCCTCGGTGAACATCGTCGTGCCACCCGTGGCGGAATGCTGCTCGAGGATGACGACGTTCAAGCCCAGTTCGGCCGCACGCGTTGCAGCCGACATGCCGGCACCACCCGCGCCAACCACGACGACGTCGAAGTCCTTGGTCTCCGAAATGTCGTAGCTCTTCTGCTCCAGGTAGTCCCGCTCGGCGCTATCGGTGGCAGCCTGCGTGCTGGAACCGCTCGTCTGCCCCTTGGGGCTGCTGCAGCCAGCCAGGCCCATCATGGCAGCCGCGCCCGTGAGCGCAGCGCCCGATAGGAACGCGCGTCGATTCATTTCGATGGTCATAATTCCCTCCTAGAATTTCCCTGTCCGTCCCTTTTGCGGACAGCCGCATCATGACCTTCGCGGCAGGGGAATCACCACGACCAGACAGTACGAAAGAACGTGAATCGCCGATTTCATCCTAAACGGTCGACCCCGCCGACCAGCGCCCCTCACCCAATTCGAGTACAATGCGAACGGGAGGGAAACAATGGATAATCAACTGCTCGCGTGCGACGCTGGGGGCGAAAAGAGCCGCACCTTCGCGAATCGAGCCTGGGAGGTTCTGGGCTTCGGCACGCACTACACATGGCTCTTCTGCGTGGTCTTCGGCACCGTCATCTACGGCGGAACATCTTCCCCTACCATCTCCATTTGGTCGCGCGCCATCCTCATGGCGGGGCTCGCCATTGCCTACGCGCTGCTGTTCCTCATCCGCTCCACGCGCCTGGCAACCATCGCGCGCAACCGCAACGCCATCGTCATTGCAGGCAGCATGGAATCGCTTGCGACCATCCTGCTCATCGTCGCGGTCGCCTACGCCAGCATGCCCATCATCGTGATAGCCGCATGCCTTGCGGGCATGTCGAACGCCTTCATCATGATCGCCGGCAATATCGTCTGGTCGCGCATCCGCTCGGAACGCGTGATGATGCACCTCACCGCGGGCGCGCTCATGGCTGGCGTGCTGTATTTCGTGTTGAGCGCATTCCATCCGCTGGCTGCATACGCAATCGTCTGCAGCCTGCCCCTCACGGGCACGTTCATCTTGGCGGGAACCAGGCAGAACAAGCCCCGTCCCCCGTCGTTCCGCCGCGTCGACCCCACCAGCGGCAAAGCCCCTACGCGCCTGCTCATCTTCATGATCTGCGTGAGCTTCGCATGGGGATGCGCCCTGGGAGCCCTCTATGGCTGGGAATACGCCGGCCAGCCCACGGGCGGCGCCGCATGCATGATGCTGGGCGCCACGGCGGCAACGGTGCTCTCGTTTGTCCTCGCCATGCGCTGCACTCCCACGCATATGCTGAAGCGCTTCAGCCAGCTGGGCGTATTCGCGCTCATGGCGGGAACGGTATGCGCGCTGGTCGTCCCACCCGAATGCTACGCATGGGCTTGCGCGCTCTCGACGCTCGGATTCGTACTGCTCGACCTGTTCCTGTGGTACCTCAACGCCGACCTGGTTTCGCGCTCGGGGCGCTCGCCGCTCGACGTGCTCGCGCGTGCGTGCGCAACCGAATGGATGGCGGCGCTGGCGGGCTACATTGCCGCAGGGTTCGCCATCCAGGCCACCATCAACGGCACTCCCATGGCCATCTACGTGCTCCTCGTCGTCTGCGCGCTCATGCTTGCGTTCGCGCAGTCGTTCGTGTTCACGTCGATTGAAGCCCTGCAGCTCATCGACGTGCAGGAACCCGACCATCACGACAGCTTGGAAGACGCCTGCAGCGCGCTCGCGGAAGAGCATGCGCTCTCGGCGCGCGAAAGCGAAGTGATGCTGTTCTTGGCCAACGGCCGTTCGGTCCCCTACATCCAGGACAAGCTCACGCTTTCCCAGAGCACCGTGAAGACGCACGTGCGCAACATCTACCGCAAGCTTGGCGTCGACGGCAAGCAATCGCTCATCGACCTCGTGGAAGACGTGTCCGAGCAGCGCGCCAACCGATAAAAAAGCGGGCCACCCGAAGGCAGCCCGCAAAGCCAGCGAAACCGGCGTTTAATCGAAATCCTTCACCGAACCCTCGCTCGCGAAGAACGTAGCGTCGGCGAACAGGTCGGAAATGCTCTCGCCCTCATCGGTGAAGGGAACATGAAGGAACTCATCGAGCGAGGTAACCAGGTCGCTGCAATCGACGTAATGAGCCTTCTCGTTCAGCTCATTCGTATCCTGCACGCGCCATTCGTGGGAATTCACGTCGGTGAGGTAATACGTGTACACGCCCACCTGCATGTACGCCGCATGGCTCACCCGCAGATACGTCTTCAGGTCATCGATCGTCGCGATATCCAATGCTTCCTCGGCACGCTTTCCCATAGAGCATCCCTTTCTCCCTGGACGGATATAGGGAAATGATACCGCACTTGCGCGCTTTCATACGCGAACAAAAACGGGCGCCAGATAGCGGCGCCCGCGATAGCTACTTGGTGGTGCGACTGGAACGCTGAATGCGGAAGATGGCATGCGGCTCAACCGCGAAGGGAATGTCGAACGCGTAGAGCTCCATCGTGCGATTAGCGCACTCCACCGGCAACTCGAAGGGCTGCGGCGCGCTTCGCTGCCACTGCGGGCGCTCGCGCTCGTCAATCGTAGCCTCTTCATACGGCAGATGGCACACGTTGCGCGCGATGCACGTGCGCACGCTTTCGTGCGGGGCAAGCACCTCGAGCTCGCTCCCCTCCCAAAAGCGGTTGCGACACAGGCCAATGACGCGCCACGCATCGCCCTTGGGAACGCATTCCAGCACGTCGAAAGCCCAGTCATACGGGCGGATGTACGCATCGCTTTCAGGCGTCTGATGCGCGGGGCCAAAGTAGAAGCCCGTGCCATACGGACGATGCGACACCGTTTCCAGCTCGCCGGCAAAAGCGGCCGGATCGGCGCCGTCGAGCACCTGGCGGTACGCGTTCACGACCGTGGCCACGTAGAATGCGCGCTTGTTGCGTCCCTCGATCTTCACCGAGTCGACGCCGATGCGTCGCAGCTCGCCAAGATACGCGAGCATGTTCATGTCCTTCGCGTTCAGCATGTAGCTGCCGCGCTCGTCTTCCTCGACGGGGAAATACTCGCCGGGGCGCTTTTCCTCTACCAGGGAATACTTCCAGCGGCACGGCTGCGTGCAGTTGCCATCGGTGGCGCTGCGACCGGTAAGGTAGTCGCTGATGAGACAGCGGCCGGAAATGGCCATGCACATGGCGCCATGCACGAACACCTCGAGTTCGAGCTCGCGCGGAAGCTCCTCGCGCATGGCGGCAATGTCCTCGAGGCTCATTTCACGGGCGCACACGATACGCGATGCCCCAAGCTCGTGCCACACCAGGGCCGATTGCGCGTTCGAGACGCTCGCCTGCGTGCTCACGTGAATCTGCACGTGCGGCGCGTACTGGCGCGCCATGCGCAGGGCGCCCAAATCGCTAACGAGCACGGCATCGGCGCCCGCCTCGTCGATAGCCGCAAGATACCGCGGCAGGTCGTCGAAATCGGCGCGATGCATCTGCGCGTTCACGGTAACGTGCACGTGTACCCCATGGTCGTGCGCATAGGCGACAACCTGGGGCAGGTCTTCCAAGCTGAAGTTGGTGGCACGCTTGCGCAAGCCGAACTTGTCGGTTGCAAGGTACACGGCATCGGCGCCGAACCTGATAGCGTAAGCGAGTTGCTCCCACCCGCCCGCCGGAGCAAGGAGCTCGGGGGCGGGATGGTCCTGCGATTCCTTATACGCGCCGTATGCGGCGCCCAAGCTGGAAAACGACATCTACTTCATCTGGGAGCGAACGGCGGTAACGGCGGCTTCCATGCGCACGTTCGCAGCCTGCTGCAGGAACGAGGCGATGGGCTTGCTCGCGCGCTTGGCGAACGCCAGGGCCTCGGCGTATTCGTCGAAGGAGATGGTGGACTTCTCGCCCGTGGAGCGAACCTTCAGCTCGAGCTCCTCGTTGGCTACGCCACGCTTGCCCACGACGATCTGCAGGGGCCAGCCCATGAGGTCGGCCTCGGCGAACTTCACGCCCGGACGCTCCTTGCGGTCGTCGATGACCACTTCCACGCCCAGGTCGGCCAGCTCGCGCGCAACGCGCTCGGCAACGGGCTGCACCACGTCGTCGCCCACGACCAGGGGCAGGACGCACACATGCGCCGGAGCCACGCTGGCAGGCCACGCGATGCCGAATTCGTCGCTATGCTGTTCGACGATGGCGGCCATGCAGCGGGAAACGCCCACGCCGTAGCAGCCCATGATGAACGGCTGCTCCTTGCCGTTCTCGTCGAGGTACGTGGCGCCCATGTTCTCGCTATACTTGGTGCCCAGCTGGAACACCTGGCCCACTTCGATGCCGCGGCACATGCTCACGGGAGCGCCGCACTCGGGGCAGGTATCGCCCTCGCGCACCGTGCACAGGTCGGCCCACTCGTCGACGGAGAAGTCGCGACCCTGCTCGGCGCCCACATAGTGGAAGCCGTCTTCGTTGGCGCCAACCACCCAGTGGGCGATTTCCTTCAGGCTGCGGTCGGCGATGACGCGCATGCCTTCGGGCAGACCAACGCAGCCGATGGAGCCCTTGGGCAGGCCAGCGGCCTCGATTTCCTCGTCGGTCATGAGGGCGAAGCCGTCGACCGTGCGCTCGGCCTTGAGCTCGTTCAGGTCGTGGTCGCCAGGAACGAAGAACGCGACGGGGTTGCCCTCGGCGTCTTTGCCCACCATGGCCTTCACGGTGGCGCTTTCGGGGCACTTCAGGAACTCGGCGAGTTCCGCGATAGTGTGCACGCCCGGCGTTTCGACCTTCTTGAGCTCGGTTTCCGCGTACTCCGTGGGATGAGGCAGGCATTCCGCAACCTCGCTATTAGCAGCCCAGCCGCACGTGCAGCTGGCGAGCTCGGCTTCGCCGGCATCGGCCAGAGCATGGTACTCGCAGGTCACGCTGCCGCCAATCTGGCCCGAGTCGGCCTGAACGGGGCGGAAGTCGAGGCCCAGGCGCTCGCAGATGCGAGCATAGGCGTCGCTCATGTCCTCGTACGTCTTCTGCAGCGATTCCTGGCTGGCATGGAAGCTGTACGCGTCCTTCATGATGAACTCACGGCTGCGCATGAGGCCGAAGCGCGGACGGATTTCGTCGCGGAACTTCGACTGGATCTGGTACAGCGTGAGGGGAAGCTGCTTATAGGACTTCAGTTCGTTGCGCACGAGGCTGGTGATGAGCTCTTCGTGCGTGGGGCCCAGGCACAGGCCATGACCGTGGCGATCTTCCATGCGCATGAGCTCGGGGCCGTAGTCGTCCCAGCGGCCGCTTTCATGCCACAGCTCGGCCGGCTGCAGCTCGGGCATCATGATTTCCTGAGCATCGATGGCATCCATTTCCTGGCGCACGATGTTCTCGATCTTCTTGATTACCCTCCAGCCCAGGGGCAGGAAGCTGTACAGGCCCGTGGCGCTCTTGCGCATCATGCCCGCGCGAAGGAGCAGCTGATGGCTGACGATATCGGCGTCGTTGGGAACTTCTTTCAGCGTGGGCGCGTACAGGGCGCTCATGCGCATAATCTGTGTCATCTGAAATCCTATCTGTCTACAACGTGCCTATACTAGCGCAAACGCGCGGCACGCCCCGTAATTTCAACGAATGTGCGAACGTGAACACCAAGCGGCAGATTACTTCTGCGGGAGCTTGGCGATTTCGGCCATGAGCGCTTCGACGATCTGGTCTTCGGGCACCTTGCGGAGGGTACTTCCGCCCTTGAAGATAACGCCCTGCCCCGCGCCGCATGCTACGCCGATATCGGCATCGGCCGCCTCGCCGGGGCCATTCACCACGCAGCCCATGACGGCCACCTTGATGGGATTGGCCACCGAACGCAAGCGCTCGTCGACCTCCTTGGCCAGCCCGATCAGGTCGACCTGGCACCTGCCGCACGTGGGGCAGCTCACCAGCTCGGGGCTGCGACGGCGCAGGCCAAGCGCCGAAAGGAGCGACCAGCAAGCGTGAATTTCCTGCACCGGGTCGTCGGTGAGGCTGATGCGCATCGTGTCGCCAATGCCCTCCTCCAGCAGTATGCCCAGGCCGGAAGCCGACTTCACGAGGCCCTGGAACAGCGTTCCCGCCTCGGTGACGCCAATATGGAGCGGCACCTGAGGGATGCGCTGAGATAGAAGGCGGTATGCGGCAACGGTGGTGGGCACGTCGCTCGCCTTCGCGGAAACCACGACATCGGTAAAGCCCCTGCCCTGGAAATACTCGACGTAGCCGGCAGCGCTCTCCACGAGCTTTTCGGGCAGCGATAGGTCGGCGCGCTCGGCCAGGGCGTCGTCCAGGGAACCCGCGTTCACGCCAATGCGAATGGGAATGCCCGCTTCGCCTGCGGCATCGATGACGGCGTCGGTCTTGGCGAGGCCGCCGATATTGCCGGGATTGATGCGCAGCTTAGCCGCACCCCTGCGCGCAGCCTCGATGGCAATCTGAGCGTCGAAATGAACGTCGGCCACGACGGGCAACGGCGATTCCTCGCAAATACGCTGGAAGGAATCGAGGCAATTGCGGCGCGGGATGGCCACGCGCACGATTTCGCAGCCGGCATCGGCAAGACGCTGTATCTGGTCGAGGTTCGCCTGAACGTCATCGGCTGGCATGCACGCCATCGACTGCACGGCGCACGGCGCGCCGCCTCCCACAGGCACCGAACCAACCATCACTCGATGCGTCTTCTGGCAAGGTTTCACCGACTACCCCCAATTCCCGAAAATGAACCGTTGAATATCCTGATTGAGCATAACCACAAACAGGAGCATGAACAACGCCATGCCCGCCATGCTGAGGCGGTTGATCGCAGCCTGTCCCACGCTGCGACGACGAATGCGCTGGTAGATTTCCACCACGAAGCGGCCGCCATCCAAGGGCGGAATGGGGAGCATGTTCATGATGCCCAGCGACACGGAAATCATGGCCGTGAACATCGTGAAGGAAAGAAGCCCCGCCTCCGCTGCGCTCTTGGAAAGCACCGCGATACCCACGACGCTCGTGGAATCGGACACCGTCTGAGCGGCGGTCATCGGGTTGAACAGCTGACCCACCGCCATGATGACCATGCCGATGTAGTTCAAGCCCGCCAAGATGGCACGCAGCGGATCGACCTGGATATGAACCGCCTCGCCCGCCGAGTTCGTGGTGTCGACGCCCACGAACGAGTAGATGACCACGAAAACGAGCAGGGCGAACAACAGGTTCACGCCCGGGCCCGCCAGCAGGATGACGCAACGCTTCCAGAACGGCAGCGAACGGTACTGCTGCGCGCGTTCCGCTTCCAGGAAGGCATCGAGGTCGACGCCCTCCAGCGGGCGCGGGTCGCCTTCCTCGTACGAACCGCCATCGCAGGCGACCTTCGAGGAAAGCGTGCGGTACGTGTTGTACTTATCGGTGCGGCGGGGCCCCGCGATGGTGCCCCACTCGGAAAGCTCGTCGAGCGCGTGATACGCCTCGTCGTCGCTGATGCCCAGTTCCTGGGCCACGTCTTCCATATTCACGACGCCTCGCTCGTAGACGCACGCGAGCGTGCCCTTCAGATGCGGGCTTTCCTCGCCCGCTTCCATGCCGCATACGCGCGCATACCCGCCCAGGGGCACGGCGGTAACGCCGAAGCGCGTGCCGCGGAACATGAAGCCCACGCGCGGGCCGGGCAGGCCGATCATGAATTCAGTTACGCGAACGCCGAATGCGCGGGCGGCCAGGAAATGGCCCCCTTCATGTATGACCACGAGAATGCCGAGCACAATCGTGCAATACAGAATCATCAGCAAGACATCCATGCATGCAATCCTTTCAACCCCCAAACGGGGAGTCTTTGTTATGCCCTGCCAATTATAGAAGCCCACGCGCGGGCACGCCCAAGCACTCCCAAAAGCCCACGATACCGTAATCCATTTGATGCAGTCCCCCACCGCATACGCTACCGCGCTCACGCATGCAGACTCGGGAATATCCTGCCCATTTCACGCCACATGTCCTAGGTACTACCCCGCATCACGTTTACCGGCAGCCCCTCGCATATTCACTTGGTCTAATTTTCTGTACTTTGTGAGTTTACTTTTTTGCACTAATGACTATAATCGTATGCAAATGCAGCACTTAAACGCAACACACACCCTCGTGGGCTTGCTCACGTCAGACACCTATCGCCTGCTTCAGCTCTTAAGCAAACTACAGGTAGGTACGGTCGATGGTGAGCGAGTCCGCGAGAGCCAGGAAGAGATAGCCGAGCTCTTCCACGTCAGCAAAGGAAAGCTGAACCCGCTCATGCAGGCTTTGGTTGCGGTAGGGTGTATTCAGAAATACCGGTCGCGCAGCGGGTACGTCGTAACCCCGCTGGGATCGCAGGTCATCGATTACATCGATCAACTCAACGCAATCGAGCAGGAACAGCACTCCAAACTGGCGTAGCAGGTACGGTAGTTGGGGTTAGCAGCGGAGAGAGGGGCTCCCATGTTCCTATCGTCCAAACGAGTGTTTGCGGGAAAGCATAATCTGAAGCAAGAGCCGTTGTGCCCGTACCTCTCCACCGAGGGCGGGTATCGCAGCATGAATGCCAAGCAGCCGGATATGGCCCAAACGGGCCCCATTCCGCGCATCCAGGGCACGGGCAGCATCCCCCGCGTCACGCGTCCGTTCGCACGCATGCGCAGCGTGAACGTGCAAGCCGCCATGATGCAGCATCTGCTCTAGCGCATTTCACAATCGAATAGACCCCCTGGCGCCCAGCGGACCTCGGCTGGGCGCCTTTGCGTTTCACGCCCCAACCGGTTCGGCGTCCCGCTACGCTTGCGCCTGGTCGCCCGCGGTAAGCCCCTCGTAATACTCATCGGCATACGACTGGCGCTTGGAAAGCTGCTGAAGGGTCGCGTAGCGCCCGCCCGTAAGGCTGCTGGCTATGGAGCTGTAATCGCTTCCGCCCACGCAGCGCTCATACGCAAGCGCGAAGTACTCGGTTGCGGACGAGAGGTCGGCATATGCCACGAACGCATCGGACGCGGTATCGTGGCCCGCAAGGTAGAGGTTCAGGGCAGACGCGTAATCGGCAGCGTCTCCCCCGCCGGTAAGCTCCGACACGGCGAATTCTATCTGGGTGCGCGTATCACCCCACGAGGTGCCCTTCGCCTGGGCATATGCATACAGCGCATTGAACCTGTCGCCGCTGATCATGAACAGGCCGTAGTACTTGCCATCGCACGCCTGCGGCTCGAAGCCGCTTTCCTGGCGGATGTTGCCCATGATGGCCGCCACATGTGCGGCATCGTAGCCCTGCGCGAACAGATACTGGGAAACGATGTCCTCATCGGCGGCATCATCGTCATCGTCGCCGGCAAGGGGCTCGCTCTCGTCGCGCGCATCCAGTAGCGCTTCATCACCCGATGCATCGTTGGTAGTGGCGGGTTGCTGGGAGCACGTCACGAACAAGCCGCCCAGGGCAAGCACGAGCAGGGCGAAGATTACCGCAACGCCAAGGGCAAGCGAACGCGCGGGATTAACCCCCGGAGCGCTTTTCCTCACGCTCGGTCGACGCGAACCGTTTCCATTCGAAGCCATGCGCACCCCCATCCGTCACGGTTCCACCCATGATACGGCAGAACGAGATTCGGCGCGATACACGGGAAGTCCGCCGCGATGGACGCGACGGACTTCCTTGCAAGCGGCCCTGGGAGGGTATCGGCGCCGCTTCGCGCGAATGGGCTACAGGTTGCCCAGCACCTTGCCGATGGTGTATCCCATCAGGCAGTTACGCGTATGCGACAGGCAGTTCAGGTTGTGCGGGTACGTGTTGTAGAACATGCCGCCCGAGGTAAGGCCAGCCGCAAACAGGCCCTCGATGGGCTGGCGGTCATGGTCGAGCACGCGGCACTCCGTGTCCACCAGCAGGCCGCCCGCCGTGCACAAGCCGTCGGCGAACTCCTTGGTCGCATAGTACGGCGGCGTGTCGAGCGTCATCATCATGTTGCCCGGGAAGTTGAAATCCTCGTCCTTCCCCGCGGCAGCCATTTCGTTCCAGCGCTTGATCGTGGCGACGAAATCATCCACGGGCACGTCGATCTTCTGCGCAAGCTCCTCGAGCGTGTTCGCCTGAACCGCATTGGGGCTCATCGCGGCGCCCACCCACACTTCCTTGGGGCCGTAGCACGAGGAACTGGGCGTCCAGATCTTGTCGATCTTGCTTTCCAGCGCGCTGTCCACGATGTAGTAGTCGTACGCCGAGGGCTGCGCCTGAATGGCCAGGGCCAGGTGACCATAGGGCTCGTATTCGGGCGTGAAGCGCTTGCCCAGCTTGTTCACGCGCACGTAGGGCATCAGCTGCTCGGGGTCGAGCATGATGGCCTGCGGGAACTCGTCTTCCGCGGCGCCCACGGCAAGGCCCATCTGATGACCATCGCCCGTGTTGCCGAACGCGCCCGTGAGCCAGGATCCGGGAACGCTACGCGGACGGCAACGCTCCTTGAGCATCTGCTTGTTGAACTCGTAGCCGCCCGTCGCAAGCACGACGCCCTTGGCGCAGTTGTACTTCTCGTAGCCGTCGCTGCTCTTCACCACAACGCCCGTGACCTTGCCGGACGAATCGGTGACGAGCTGGCACGCGGGCGTGCTGTAGCGAATCTGCACGCCGGCCTTCTGCAAGATGCCCGCCAGAATGCTGGCAAGCTCGCCCGGAGGGTACGGCAGGTTGATGGACGTGTTCCACGAACGGGAAAGCGACGTCTTGTCGTAGGGCTCCCTGAAGTCGGGGAAGTCGCCCGCGGCGAAGGTGAGCTTGTAATCGTCGAGGTTCTGATTGTCGAAATGCCCAACGTACCAGTCGACGGCCTCGCTGCAGTTCTCGATCCAGTGCTTGTAGAGGGTCATATCGCCCTGGAACGCAGAGTCGATGACCGCGTCGGCCAGGAACTCGTCGACGTCGTAGGACATGCCCCAGTGCTGGTGAATCTTGGTGTTCAGGCCGCCAATGGTGGCGGAATTGTAATTGCCGCTCGACTGCTTTTCCACGGCCACGGTGTTCAGGCCAGCCTCGGCGCAGGCAAGCGCCGCCGCGTCACCCGCAGGGCCCAGGCCGCACACCACCACGTCCACGTCATGCTCGGCCACGAAGTCGGTGATGGGGTCGGCAACGAACGCGATCTGGCCCTCGCCAGCGGAACCCACTTCGATTTCCTCCACCACGGGCCATACGGCTTCGCTGGGGTTCGTGGTCTGCATCGCGCCCGACTTCGCCGAGGAAGCGGCTTCCTTCGACGCTGCCTTCTCCTCGCCCGTCTTCGGGCTCGAGCATCCCGCCACGCCCGCGACGGCGGCCAGGCCGGCTGCCGCGAACGCGCCCGTGATGAATCCGCGACGGCTCACGTCGCGCGATACGGTCTTTTCCTCTTGGTTCATATCTTCCCTCCTATTTCCTTGGGACACCTCCCCGTGCCCCTTTGCGCCCATAGTGGCCCCACGGCACGGGAAAACGCATCTACCGAAAGGGTAGAAATTTCATCCACCCTGGTTAAACGCCCAGGTCGGCATTAGCCCCGCCGAACGCGATACGCTACCATGTCACTGCGGCAGCGCGGCATCATGCAGGTGCGCGCCGTGGCGTTGGAGGGCGCCTGCTGTACGAAAGAGGGATTGGTTATGCCAGCACGTTGGGAAGACACCATGGGAGCTCTTCGCGTTGTCGTGGGCTCGTCGTTTCTATGGTCGTGGGGATTCCTGTGCTACCTCAGCCCCGCCATGATTCCCTCATCGGGGGAAGCGTACTACAGCATCGGCATCGAGAATGGCTTCTTCGTCTCGCAGGCCTGCGCCATACTCTTCGCCATCTGCATCGCCATTGCGTCGCGCAGGAGGCGCATGCGCATTCACAGGGGCATGCTCCTAGCAGCAGCACTGCTCGTTTTCGCATCCACCGTCGCGCTCACCGAAGCGCTGCGCCTGCAATCGAGCGCGGGCATCATCGCCTGCGGAGCGGTGGACGGCATCTGCGTCACGCTTCTTGGCTGCGCCTGGGGAGCGCGCTTCTCGCTGGGTGCGAAACGCACGCGACCGCTCGTCGTGCTCTCGTTTCTCTTCGCCTACTTGGAATACCTGCTGCTACCCGCCCTGCCCAACCCGGCCGACGATGCCATCGTGGCCCTGCTGCCCCTTGCCTCATGGGCGCTTTGGCGACTCGACGCGGGCGCGCGCCACGCGCAGACGCGTGACGTCTTCCCCGTGCGATCGGCCGATAACCCCACGCCTGGCGAAGTGAGCGCGGGCGCTTGGGAAACGCGGCTGCTGCCCTGGCGCTCCATGGCCATCCTCATCGCCGCATCGTTCATCGGCAACTTGGTGGGATCGTTCCTCATGGGCAATTCCTACGAACGCGCATCGTACCTGTTCTTCATGGGAATCATCGTCTGCGCGCTCATCGCCACGATGTCGCTCGTGCCCCTCGCCTACTCCGACGATACCCTTTCCATCACCAGCGTGTATCGCATAGCGCTTTCGTTCACGGCAGTGGGACTCATGGGAATCGTGGTCATCGGCGAGCCCGCCTACGGAGTATGCGGCACGCTCGTAAACGGCTCGGCCATCTTCCTGCAGGTGCTCGTGTACGTCATAATCACGCAAAACACCCAGGAGCAGGGCATTTCTCCCCTGTTGGCGTTCGCAACCGGCCAGGCGCTCATATCCGCAGTGGTTCTGGGTGGGCACATGCTGGGCAAGCAGCTTCCCAGCGAGGTCTTCGGCGGCATCCCTACGCTTTCCGCCATATGTGGCGCAAGCATGCTTCTGCTCTTCCTCATGCTCATCACGCAAACCGAAACGCTCGCATCCCAGATGCAGTACGCGCTCGACGCGCCCGCGCAGGAAGCGGAACCCAAACCGGCAGAAGCGCAGATAGACGATATGAAAGACGACTTCGACAACCGCATCGCGGCGCTCGCCGAGCGCTTCGAGCTCACCAAGCGCGAAACGGAAGTGTATTCCTACCTGGCCCGAGGACGCAGCCTGCCCTACATAGCCGATGCGCTATTCGTGACCACGGGAACGGTGAAGACGCACACCACGCACATCTATCGCAAGCTGGGCATCAACTCCAAGCAGGAGCTCATGGACATGTTCGAAACGAGCGCGTAGGCCCAGGCTACGAAGCTGCCGGAGTTTCCTTCGGACGCGGGCTTTCCGCCACCACGCGCAACGGGTCGTTGAACACGCGGAACGAATCGGAATGCGCGCTGCAAATGAGCGTGAGGTCGTACGCGCAGGCCATTTCGACGGTGAGGTCGGTGGGAACGGCCTTGGAAATGAGCGTGGGAATGTGAGCGCGGATGGCCTTGGCCACCATGTCAGTGGGAACGCGGCCGCTGGTGAACACGGCGCACTGCGTCAGGTCGACGCCATCGCGCATGGCGCAGCCCACCACCTTGTCGAACGCATTGTGGCGCCCCAGGTCTTCGCAGCAATAGAGGATTTCCTCGCCCTTCGCCAGATAGCAGCTATGGGCGCCGAACGTGGCACGATGGGCCGGCGTGTCTTCCTCGAACTTGCGCGACAGGGAAAACACCTGCTCGACCGTCCAGGGAATGGGCGTGACGGGCGTGAGCTCCTCATCCTTCACGAACATGCTGTTCAGATTGCTGTTGAACGTGCAGCAGGTGGCCACGGTGTCGACGTGCTCGTGATTGACATTCGCCTCGCGGTCTTTCAGGTACACCAGCACGCGCGTGGCATGCTCGCACACCATGATCTGATCGACTTCATCGACCGAGGAAATCATGTCCTCGGTGCGCATGCGCCCCAGCACCAGCTCGATGAGGTGGTCGGCAGAGCACATCAAGCGCATGGTGAGTTCGCCGTTCACGAAAACGCGCACGGCGTTTTCGGTCTGAAGCATGGCCGACGCGCTTTCGGCGGTGCCGTTCGCGTAGACGTTCGCGCACGCGCGATCTTCCTGTTGGGCGATATCATGCGATGAATCGATAGCCTGCATGGCTTACTCCTAGTAAAAGAGTTCCGTATAGAAGAAACTGCGCACATGATAGCTCATCGAGAAGACGTTGAACGGGAGAAACGCGCATTTTTGCAAGCGCATTGCGCCAATGAGCGCCAAATACGGCTGAAATGGGGAAACGGGCCGTGCGAAATGTGCGCAACGAGGGCCCGAAAAGAGGCTCGGGAGGGGTTGCGCAACCGAAGCGACCACGCAACCCCGTGCGAGCTTGTTCACGAATGCGTTTTGCGAAATGCCGCCTTCGCAGCGGCAATGGAGCCTTGCTTACGACTCCCTTTCCACGCTGAAGCGCGGATCGAGCGCTACATGGTCGAGGCGGGCCATAACCACGTCCTCGACTTCCATGCAGGGAGCGGTTTCGATATCGCTCTGGAACACGACGCGCTCGTACTGGCCGCATTCGTCGCATTTCTGCAGACGATGCGCCGGATCGCCTTCGATATGGAAGTAATGCAGGTGACCCTGGTTCGTCTGGCCGCACACGCCGCAGCGAATGCGCTCGTAGGGCCACTGGCAACCGCACGACGCGCAGAACTGCTCGCGGTTGCTGGAGCCCTGCTCTCCCCCATCGAAGACGATGGAGGCCGCAGCCGGCGTGCCGCATACGGGGCACGCAACGGGCGCGTTACCCGCATGGCTGCGCACTTCGTCGCCCACGACATTGGTGATTGCCTGCTGGGCAACCTGCAGATACGGGCGCAGCGTAGCGCGGATGACGAGCGCAGCGACGTTGGCGGGGAGCTCGGCGGGAACGTCGAACTCGTCGATGCGCGAAAGGACGTCCTCCAAAAACGCCATGGGGTCGGAACCAGCGAGCGCGAGGTTTGCCTTCGCGCAGAACGCGCTCCAGTCGAACGCCTCGAGCGCCGATGCGGCCTGGCTGGCCAAGCCCGCATGCTGCGCCATGTACGCAGCGACCTTTTCCGCAAACACAGCGAACGACGCCGCGTCGATGCGGATGGGAGCATGGGACAGGATGGCCTCATCCGACCAATACCAGGCACCGGCATCTTCGGCGGCGGGCGCCTCGTAGCCGATTTCCGCAGCTACGAGGTCCGCCTGCTCCTGCTGAATCGCAAAGAGCCCTTCGAAGAACTCAAGCCGTGCCCGGTCCGCCGTTTCGGCATCGTTGCAATACGCCTCTACGGCACGATGAACAAGCTTCAGATCCATGTAAAACTACTTCTCTTCCCGGACGACAACGTTCTTGCCGTCTTCGATTTCCTTACGAGCCCAGAAGCCCCAGTGATACAGAGCATCAGACTCGGCTACTTCGCCCTTGCCGAACATGAGCTTAATGGTACCGCGGTACGGCTGGAACACGCCAGCGCCCAGGTAGATATGGGCCACGACGAAGATGACGAGCAGCAGGAAGAACAGGTCGTGGATGAAACGCATGACCTGCAGCGTGCCCGCATCGGCATGGAACACGCTCGTGCCCAGCCACAGCACCACGCCGGAGATGGCCATGAGAATGCCACCCACGATGAGCATGCCGTCGGCGACGCGCTGGCCGCTCTTCACTTCGTCCTGGTCGGGCATGTGCACGCGTTTCGGCCCAAGCATGTAGGGCACGAACTTCTTCACGAACTCGACGTCCTGGGGCGTCCACTTGGCGAAGTACTTGGCGAGGAACGCCTTGAACCCGCCCGGAGCGGCGATTGCGCTCACGATGGGAGCCAAGATGAAGATGACGCCCACCACGCGGTGGCTGATGCGCATGCCCTGGGTGAGGCCCGGGTTCAATGCCGCCAAGGCGGGCACGAACACGAACAGACCGCTGATCATAAGCCAGAGACAGCTGCAGGCAACGATGCCGTGGGTGACGCGCGTCTGCAGCGAATGGCGCTTGATGTAACGTTTGGTTGCCATTATCGCTCACCAGCTTCCTTGTCGATGTGCTTGATGACCTCGCCGTTCTCGACGTCGATGACATCGTGCGCGGCTTCGTCGTAACGCATCTCGTGACGCTTGTAGCCCACGCCCGTGATGAACGAGAGGCCCAGGCCAGCCACCAGGGCGGCCGCACCCACGCCAGTGAGCGGCTTCATGACGCCAAGCGCGTCCACCAGGCCGTTGCGCTGCGGGTTCTCGGGCAGCTCGTACTGGGAGATGGGGTACTTCAGCACCATGATCTGATGGGTGCCACCCACTTCCGTCTCACCGTAGACGCTGGCATCCTTGAAGCCCTTGGCCTTCAGCTTAGCCACGCGCTCGTGCGCGATTTCCAGCATCTCGTCGCGATCGCCGAACTGCAGCGCGCCAGGCTGGCACGTGCTCACGCATGCGGGCTTGCGGCCCTGCTTGATGCGGTCGACGCAGCCGGTGCACTTGTTCACGACGATGTCGCCGCTAAGGGCGCCCACGCCGGTATGACGCGGCACGTCGAAGGGGCATGCGCTGCGGCAGTACTGGCAGCCAATGCACTTTTCCTCGTCGACGGTCACGAAGCCCGTGGACTCGTCTACCGAAAGGCAACCGCTGGGGCACACGGAAACGCAGCTCGGGTTATCGCAGTGCATGCAAGAGCGCTGACCGAAAGCCCAGTTGACGCCATACTTCTTGCCGTTGTCCGCCTCGTTGTAGGTGACGATACGGCGCGTCGTGCCGTTCAGGTCGATGGGGTTCTGAAGAGAACCGGTGAACTCGCCGGCGTTGTACTCAAGGCTGGAAGGAAGATTGTTCCACGTCTTGCAGGCTACCTGGCAGCCCTTGCAGCCAGTGCACTTAGACGAGTCGAATAGAATTGCTTTTTCGCTCATTATCGTATTCCCTCCTTTACGCCTTCTCGATGTTCACGAGGAACGCCTTGTATTCCGGAATGAAGCTGTTGGGGTCGCCGACGTTCGGCGTCAGGTCGTTGGTGAGGTCGCTACCCGTGAAGGTATTGGCCCAACCCCAGTGATGCAGCAGGCCGATTTCGTGTACGGTCTCGCCGTTCACGTGCAGCGGCACGAAGCGGCGCGTCACCATGGCGTACATCTTCACGTCGCCACGGTTGTTCCAGATGCGCACCATGTCGCCGTTCTTGATGCCCTTTTCGGCAGCCAGCTCTTCGCTGATCTCGCAGAACTGCTTCGGCTGCGCTTCGTTCAACGCGGGGCAGCAATGCGACTGGCCACCCGTCTGCCAATGCTCGGCCAGCGAGTACGTCGTTGCGACGATCGGGAACTCGCTGCTATCGCCGCGCTTCACGCTCTCGTCGTCGGCGTACTGAATCATCGGGGATTCGTTGCGGCCGTTCAGGCTGTTCTTCGTGGGGCTCTCGAAGGGCTCGTAGAACTCGGGCAGGGGCATGTCCTTCATGCCATTGCTGAACAGGCACGCGTTCTGCTCCCAGCGCATGAAGAACGCCTTGTTGTTGGGAGCCACGCCTTCGGTGGCGCCGTCGGCCGTGGTCTTGGAGGCCACGAAGTCGGGCACGTCGTTGGTGGTCCAGGAGTTGCTCGCGCCGTTCCATTCCACCAGCACCTTGTCGGAATTCCACGGCTTGCCGCTCATGTCGCAGGAAGCGCGGTTGTACAGGATGCGGCGGTTCGCAGGCCACACGAACGCCCACTTGGGATTCAGGTGGATGTTGCCAGGGTCTTCCTTGCCACGGCTCGAGATGGGCTGCTCGGAAGGATCGAGCACGGCATCATTGTTGTTGTAGTAGCCGCTGTAGATCCACGTGCCGCATGCCGTGGAGCCGTCGGCAGCCAGCTTCGCGAAGCCGGAAATCAGGTTCGGCTTGTTCTTGTCGAAGTTCGAACCCGCAACGTTGTAGCCGTTCAGTTCCCAGGCGACCTTGCGGAAGTCCGCTTCGCCGTCGGTCTCGTAGTCCCACTTCACCTTCGTGATGGGCTCGGGGCAGACGCCGCCTTCCTTGGTGTACAGCTCGGCCAGCTTCTTGTGCAGAAGCGTCATGATCTGCAGGTCGGTCTTGGTGTCTCCCTGCGGCTCGATGGCCTTCTGGCGCCACTGCATCATGCGGCCGGAGTTCAGGATCGTGCCGGGCTTTTCCACGATGGAGGCCACGGGCAGGAAGTAGCACTCGGTGCCAATCTTCGAACCGTCCATATCGGGGGCATCCCAGAAGCTGGCGGTTTCGGTCATGACGATATCGGAGCAGACCAGCCAGTCGAGGTTGCCCAGGCTCTGGCGGATGCTCTTCGCGTTCGCACCGGAATGCGCCGGGTTCTGGCCCAGGGCGAAGTAGCCCTTCATCGTGCCTTCGGCCATATGCTCGAACGTGCGGATGGTCGTCCAGTTGGCGGGCTTGTGAACCTTCGGCAGCCAGTCGTAGCCGTAATCATTGTCGAACGTGGCGTTCTCGCCGAACCAGCTCTTCAGGAAGCTCACCATGAACTTGGGCTTGTTGGTGTAGTAGCCGTCGGAGTACGTCTCGTGAGCGCACCAGTCGGAAAGCGACGGCGTGCTGTCGGCGTCGGGCCAATGCAGGTAGCCGGGCAGGTCGGCGGGCATGATGCCCATGTCGGTGCAACCCTGAACGTTCGGCTCGCCGCGCATGGCGTTCACGCCACCGCCGGGGATGCCCACGTTGCCCAGCAGAAGCTGGATGATGCTCATCGCACGGCAGTTGTTGGCGCCGTAGTGATGCTGCGTCTGACCCAGGGCGTACAGGATAGTGCCAGCCTTACCGGGCTCGCCGGTGCTGGTGTAGAGCTCGTAGACCTGCTCGAGCGTTTCGGCATCCATGCCGCACACGCTGGCAACGGCGTCGATGGTGTAGCGCGAGTAATGCTTCTTCATTACCTGGTACACGCAGTTCGGGTCCTGCAGCGTCGCGTCCTTCTTGGGCGTCTTGAGGGTGGGGGTGTCGAAATGGGGCACGCCGTCCTTCGAAACCCAGCTGTAGGTGCCGGTTTCGGAGGTATCCCATTCGCTCTCGGAGTCCGTCTGATAGCCCCACGTAGAGGTGGTGTAAGACTTCGTAGCCTCATCCCAGCCCGTGAACTCGCCCGTGGTGGGGTCGAAGCTGTAGTTGGGGTCGATAAGGTAGGAGATGTTGGTGTAGTTAAGGCAATACTCGTGCTGCCACTTATCGTTCTCGAGGATGTAGTTCACCATGCCGCCGTAGAAGGCGATATCCGTGCCGGAACGAATCGGGCAGTACAGGTCGGAAAGCGCCGCAGTGCGCGTGTAGCGCGGGTCGACGACGATCCACTTGGCACCTGCGTCGAGAGCGCGGTTTACCCACTTCATGGAAACGGGATGATTCTCCGCGTTGTTGGAACCGCAGGTCAGAATAACATCGGCGTTCGCGATGTCTTCCCAGTGACTCGTCATGGAACCGCGGCCGAACGAAGGGGCCAGGCCGGCAACCGTGGAGCTGTGGCACACGCGCGCCTGGTTATCCACGGCAACGAGGCCGATGGAGCGCATGAACTTCAGGATGAGGTATTCCTCTTCGGAGTTCTGCTGGGAACCACCCAGGTGGCCAACGGCTTCCAGACGGTTCACCGTCTTGCCATCGGAATCGCGCTCGATGAAGTACTTGTCTCGGGTGTCCTTGACGTGACGGCAAATCTCGTCAATCGCGTCTTCCCAGGAAATCTCTTCCCACTCGGTGGAGTACGGGCGACGCACCAGAGGCTTGTATACGCGGTTGGGGTTCGGGATAACCTCACCGGTCTTATCGTCAACGACCTTGATGAGCTGGAACATAGTTGCGCCCTTGGGGCACAGTCCGCCTTCATTGACCGCGTGATCGGGGTCGCCCTCGATATTGATGAGCTCGCCATCGCGAACAGAGCAGATTACACCGCAACCACCTGAGCAATAGCAGCAGATGTTGGTGTACTCTTCCGTATTCACGAGTTTCCAGCTGTCGTCGGCATCCATGGCGAATGCTTCAGACGCTGACGAGAGCTCGTAGGCCATCGAGCCGGCAAGAGCCAGCGCGGAGGCCTTGAAAAAGCCACGCCTCGTTAGATCCATGCTTTCCTTCCTTTGCTTCTTCTCGTCTTACCTTCTCTAACGTTCCGGGCCACGCGACGGCATAGCGGGCCTGGAACGTCAGGGGGATTTATACGGCATGGCAACAAAGTGAGGAATCGCATTAACCGTATTATTTTTCTCATACGCATCGACGAAATGGCATAGCACGAAGGGTGTCATTATCGTTATGCCAGTTCAGAGCTTCGGAAACGCGAAAGCGGCACAAGGGCGCCCAAAGGCTCGCCGTGCCCAGAGGACCCTTTTTCAGGACGAACGGCACTAGGGTGCCTCATATCATAGGCAAAGCTCGCGCTCATCGAATATTCCGAACATCGACATAATTACTCCACTCTCCAGATTCTTTACACAGATTCAAAAAAGTGTGGTAACGCACATCGGCGGATTTCCACCGCTGACCGCCACGAGCCGGGCCCGAAATAGGCCAAAAGCTAGTATTACCCACGCGCAGCGCCCCCTCTGCCGCGCAAGGTATTGCAGTTTTTCGAAGAAAGAATCCCTATGTTCCAAGCACTAACCGATCCGGTTGCAGGCAACCTGGGCCTTTCCGCCCTGGTGGCGTGCGTGCCCCTGCTCACGTTCTTCGTGATGCTCATCGGCGTGAAGGCGAAGGCGCACATCTCCGCCGCCGTCGCGCTGCTGGCCGCACTGCTGGTTGCCGTGATCGCGTTCCAGATGCCCCTTGGCTATGCGCTGGCATCCGCCACGCAGGGTGCCGCCTTCGGCGCCTTCCCCATCGTGTTCATCATTCTTCTTGCCGTATGGTTCTACCAGGTGACTGTTCGCTCCGGTCGCAGCGAAGACCTGCGCAAGTTCTTCGACAAGGTTGGCGGCGGCGACATCCGCATCCAAGCCATGCTCATCGCGTTCAGCTTCGGCGGCCTGCTCGAGGCGCTCGCCGGCTTCGGCGCCCCCATCGCCATCACCGCTACCATGATCTTGGCCCTAGGCGTGAAGCCCAAGCGCGCCGCTCTGGCCGTTATGCTGGCAAACACGGCTCCCGTCGCCTACGGCGCGGTTGCCACGCCCATCACCACCGCAGGCAACATGGTGGCAGGCGGCGATGCCTCCGTGGCTTCCGCCACCGCACAGCACGTGGCCGCCATCGTCGGTTACCAGGCTCCCCTATTCGCGCTCTTCGTGCCGCTGCTGCTCGTCATCATCCTCGACGGCAAGCGCGGCGCCCGCGAGTGCTGGATTCCCGCCATGGTCGTAGGTGGCTCGTTTGCCCTCACGCAGTGGTGGTGCTCGAACCATTTCGCATACGAGCTCACCGACGTCGTGGCTGCCCTGGTTTCCATGGCCGCGCTGGTAGTGTTCATGCGCTTCTGGAAGCCCCGTGGCGTCGACGCCGTCCGCTCCGACTTCGGCCTGCCGCCCGTTAGCGCGGAAGCCGCAAGCGAACTCACGGGCACCCGCATCTTCATGGCCCTCGTGCCCTACATCATCGTCGTGCTGGTATTCGGCGTGTGCAAGCTGGGCATCCCCTCGCTGCTCACCTCCACCGACCTGAAGATCGCCTGGCCCGTCATCTCCGCTGGCTCCGTGCTTTCCGCCGCCGGCAAGGACCCGGGCACGACGTACACGCTCAACCTGCTTTCCAACCCGGGCACGATGCTGCTCGTGGCGGGCCTCATCTCCGCGCTCATCTACACGATCTTCACCGAGAAGGGCCGCTACGCCATGTCGATGGGTGCAGCCGTACAGGAACTGGGTTCCACGTGCTACCGCATGCGCTATTCCGCGCTCACCATCGTGCTCGTACTGTCGCTGGCCTACGTCATGAACTTCAGCGGCCAGACCATCAGCATCGGCGAGTTCCTTGCCGGCTCGGGCCCCGCGTTTGCCTTCATCTCGCCCCTGCTGGGCTGGGTCGGCACCGCGGTTACCGGTAGCGACACGAGCGCAAACGCCCTGTTCTCGAGCCTGCAGTACTCCGCCGCGCAGGCGAACCCCGCGCTGGCCAATGTCACGCCCGACCTGTTCCTGGCTGCAAACACCATGGGTGGCGTCGTGGGCAAGATGATCAGCCCGCAGTCGCTGGCCATCGCCGCCGCTGCTACCAACGAGCACGAGGCCGACATCATGAAGAGCGTCCTGCCTTGGAGCGTTGGCTTCCTGGTAGTGCTCTGCTGCCTCGTCTTCCTGGAATCCGGCGTGCTGAGCTTCATCCTGCCGTAGGGCAACGACAATTACGCACGCAAAAGGACCCCGATGCGATTGAACCGCCTCCCAGTTCTTGGACACGAGAAATGGGAGGCCTTTTTATGGCAGGAAACGCTCTGCACGACGTCGGGGTCCTTTCGTTTGGGGTATGCGACAAAGGCACGCGTCTCTACGGCTTTGCGGGAAAGCCGTCAACGTTCTAGATCAGGCCCCTGCCCTCGTCGATGGATGCATGAGCCTTTGCAAGCAGCCCACTGGAATCGACCATGGCAATCTGGCTGCCAGCACTTTCGTACGGACCAGTTATCATTACCTGGTAATACCACGTTGCGCGCGCGTAATCCTCCTTGGCCTGGGAAATCGCATCCTCGCTCATAGACCCCGAGGCTATGGCATTCGAGAGGTCGGTTCCATAGCCATCGATATCCGCCTTAAGCGTCTCCAAATCAGACGCGAAAGCGCTTTCCTTGGCACGCACAAAATCGACCATAGCCTCCGTGCTCTCGATGCCCTGGCTCTTGTGGCACGTCAGGCAATAATTAAGAGAGTCCTCGCTCTCAAGCGGACTGTTTGCGCTGAAATGGCTACGATACGACTTGCCCGTTTCCGTATCCGTCGTCTTGGGCATATGGCAGTCTACGCACGTTACGCCCATCTGGTAATGCGTCGTGCCCATGTACCCTTCGATATTGGCATGCACTACATAGCTCTCCGGAAGGCCAAGCTCGTTGTCGGCGAAGTTAACGCCATCCTCATAGGCGCTCTTGAAGACGGCATCAACATCACTGCCGTAGCGATACGGCTTGAACGTTTCCAAATCTTCTTCGGTCTTGATGCTGCTTCGGTAATCGTAGCTGTTATGGCATTGCGCGCATACCGCCATCTTAGGGTCGAGCTTGTCGGCAAGCCCCTCGCCCAGCGCCTGAAAATACACAAGCTGAGGCGATACCGTAGCGGCAGAAGGCGTTCCATTGTGGCACATAGCACAATCCCAGTACTCGTCATTGACGATGCTACGCGCTTCCCCGTTGTACACGTTTCCATATGCGGCGGCACCCTGCTGGGCGTAGATTTCGTTGAACTTGGAGCTCTTGCAAGAAATGCATCCAGACTTAAGGTTCAACTTCTCGAGCTGGTCGTCGGATAGTTCGGGCACGATATACTGGCCCGTCTCCTCATCGTATTCGCTCGTAAACACGCTCATTGTGCCATCGTCATTCCATTCGATGTCGCCATTGACGTCGCGCATAACGGGTCTCTCGCAGATATCCCGCAAGTTCGACACGCTATGACCAATGGTAAAGCCCTTCGCATTGACACGCGTCTGCTGGCTCGACTGATATTCAAGCGGAAATTCCTCAGCGTACTCCGCCATCGTCTTCATTTCGCTTGTGGTATCCACCCCAACACTCGTCGAACGCGAACGCGGGCCATTGCCGCATCCAGCAACAACCAGAGCCACCGCCAAAGTGGCGATAAGAGCCACGGTAGCGACAACGGTGCTCTTTTTGCTCATGTGCATTCTATCTCCCTTCTCCTAAAGCACCCTCGACTCCGATGGATGGCGAACCCCGCACATCGTCCACCCTGGAGCCAACCGAAACAACCCTATTCCCCACCTCGAAACAAAGCCATAAACAGGAGATTGAGAAAGCTTGACACTTGTTAATCATGTACGGCGAAAGTGTAGCCCTCGCCCCAGATAGTGAGTATCACCGTCGGATGAGCAGGGTCATCTTCGATTTTCTTGCGTATACGCCGTACGTACACTGCAAGGCCCACCATTTCGACGCTATACTCCTCGCCCCATGCTTCTCGCACCAATTCCTGCTGAGAAACGACCTCACCTGCGCGTGAGGCAAGCGCAAATACGATACTGAACTCCTTGGGCGTTAGGGGAACTGCCTGCCCACGCTTGCTCACCGCGTACTTGGCGCGATCGAAAACGAAATCGCCAACGCTGAACGGTTCGAACACCCGACGAGACATTTCCTCTCGTTCCGCCTTAAGCCGTTCCAAGGCTCGCGTTTTATCTTCCCGTTCGGCAGCAAGAGCGTCGGAAAGGGTTGCGTTTATGCGCTCCAATTCAACCGTGCGCTCCTCAACGCGCTTTTCTAAACCAGAATAGAGATCTTCGATTTCGTCCGCCATTCCATTGAAATCGCGAGCAAGGGAAGCCACCTCGTCGTTGCGCCGCGGCACTTCCACGCGATATGACGTCTCGCCTTCGGAAAATCGCTTCGTCGCCTTCGACATGGCAGATACAGGCTTCAGCACGAATTTTTTCACTATTGCAAACATGGCCACAACTGCCACGATCAGGCAAGCAAACGAGATGACGAGCCAGCTGGCAAACTGCCCCTCCGACTCCCCGTAGTAGACGTCCATGGATTCGCTAATGCTCAAGGCGCCCGCCAGGTCACCAATTGCGTACCCTTCCTTCGCGTAGCCAAGCGCATCGCGCTCGCCTTCCGGTTCGCCATGGCATCCCAGACACGACTGTTCGATACGAACGGGTCTCATATATCGATACAGTTCTTCACCCGTAGAGGAATCAATGGCCCCATACGATGTAAGCAGGGGGTTAGCTTTAAATTGCTCCATTGCTTCACGCTCGAACGAGTCGGGCTCGTCAAGAACATTGCGTGGACGTAGCGACGTATAGCGAATGGAACTCGTGGAAACATCGCTGAAGTTGGCGGCAACCGACTTTACCGAAATGATACAAATGTAGCCACCCGAGGAAGGGCCTTGGGAAGCGTCAGCGGAGATAGCGTCTTGATGCGTCTCCACGTAATCCCAGACGGCCCCCATCTGGTCGGCAAGAGCGGTTGCCTTTTCCGTGGCGGAATCGTAGGCCTGGCTTCGGCTCTGCTGGAACGCAATCGCCATGCCAGCAGAGGAAAGGACGACTATAACGATGGCAAGATGGAGGATCAGGCGGCCCTGAACACCAAACCCCTTACCCCGAGACCACAAACGAGACATGAAACTCCCCCGAAACAAACCCAATCTCTTTCAGTCACGATACCCGTTCCCGCCCGCAAGAGAATGCGAAAACGCAAACATGAACAAATAGTAAGGAATGAAATCAATGCAAGGGACGCCACGGCAACGAGAATCTGCCGTTGCATTTTTCCGGAAAAGGACAAGGCCAATCCAAACGCACAAACGTTTTCCCAGTTCGCAAACGATTCAGGCTTTATTCCGCCTGCAAATCACGCCAAAAAGTACATTTTTCCGGAAAAGGACAGCGCACAATTACCAAGTGGCGATAAACCCGCTAACGAGGAACCGACAACCCAGATGGAAGCAGCCGGTAGCAGTTTCCAAACAACGATAATCCCCGAGCGAGAAAACGGCGACCAGACGGCAAGGCTAGCGGCATCACACCAACCGCAACAATTACCGAGCGGCAATGAACCCGCGAGCCGCCTCACGCGACGCGGCATCGACCGCAGCCAGCTGCTCGAGGCTTTCCACGGAGGCATTCGCATGCGCGTCCATGACGCGCTCGACCGTTTCGGCAATGCCCAGGTAGGTGCACTCCCCCGCCAGGAACGACGCGACCGCAACTTCGTTGGCGGCATTCATGGCGCACGGAAGCGTACCGCCCTCGTTGCCCGCAATGCGCGCAAGTGCCAGGCAGCGGAACGTATCGGTATCGGCCGGGTAGAATTCCAGGCTTCCCAACTGCGTGAAGTCGAGCGGAGCCACCGGCGCTTCCCAGCGTTTGGGGTAGCTGAGCGCGAACTGGATGGGAATGCGCATGTCGGTGGTGCCCAGATGCGCCTTCACGCTGCCGTCGGTGAACTCCACCATGGAATGGATGGCGCTCTGCGGCTGCACGACCACCTTGATGCGGTCGTAGGGCATATCGAACAGATGATGAGCCTCGATGACCTCGAGACCCTTGTTCATGAGCGTGCTGCTGTCGATGGTGATCTTCGGGCCCATATTCCACGTGGGATGCGCAAGCGCCTGAGCGGGCGTGATGCCTTCGAGCTCGGCGCGCGTACGACCGCGGAACGGGCCGCCCGATGCAGTAACCCACAGGCAGCTGACTTCCTTGTGCTCTTCGCCCAGCAGGCACTGATAGATTGCCCCATGTTCGCTATCGATGGGCATGAGGGCGCCAGCAGGGCCCACGGCAGGGGCAACGCCCTGCTCGCGACGGCGCGCATCGACCTGCGCAGCCAAGGGCATGATCAGGTCGCCACCCACGACGAGGGATTCCTTGTTCGCCAAGGCGAGTACCTTGCCCGCGCGGAGCGTTTCGTAACTGGCACGCAAGCCAGCAGCGCCCACCAGGGCATTCACGACGATATCGACTTCGGGCAGCTGCACGAGGGATACCACGGCATCCATGCCCACCTGATAATCGAGGCCATCGAGGCTTGCCGTGAGTGCGGGAGGCTCTTCCAGCCCGCATGCGAGGTACGTGGCACCACATGCGCGGGCTTGGGCAATCATGTCGTCGACACGCCTACCGCAGGCAAGCGCAACCACCTTCAGCTCGTCGGAGTGCTGCCTTGCCACATCGAGCGTTTGAACGCCAATAGATCCGGTAGAACCAAGAACGGCAATGCGCTTACACTGCGACATAGGGAATGCAACCTCCAACCAAAAGCAGGATATAGGCCGCCACCGAAGCGAAGAACAGGGAATCGCATCGGTCGAGCAAGCCACCGTGACCAGGCATGATCGTGCCCGAATCCTTCACGCCGACATTCCGCTTGATGCGGCTTTCGGCCAAGTCTCCCACGACCCCCGCGCCGCCGCACAGGACGCCGAAGAGGATGGCCATGGGAATGGGCATCGACACGCCGGGAATGAACGACATAACGCACCAAACGGCCCCCGAAACGGCCAGGCCGGCGATAAGCCCTTCCCAGCTCTTCTTGGGGCTCGTGCGCGGAGCAAGCTTATGCTTGCCGAATTTGCTGCCAAACAAGTACGCCGCGGCATCGTTGAACCAGATGCTGCAGAATAGAACCAGCAGGATGACGCCGCTCCAAGGCTCTTCCACCGAATGGCGCAGCAGGATGAGACTGGACAGGAGCATGCCGGTGTAGCCAGCGCCGAAGAAGCTGATGGCGACATCGCCCACGCGGGCGCGCATCCAGTACACGTACCAGATGAAGAGGGCCATCATGTGCAGGACGGCAACGAGCGCGATGCCCGTGAGGCCCCACAGCCACATGGCGATGGGATACGCCACGGCGCCAACAACGCCAATCGTTTCGTTGGGAAGCTTCGCATCGGCACGCATCATGTAATAGAACTCGCCCGCGCAGATGCCCGAGACGAGCGACAGGTACACGACCGTGGTGATATCGCTGAAAAGAACCGCCAAAATGGAAACGAGAACGTACACGACGCCCGTGCGGAAGCGCACCTGCAGGCTCGTGGCGTTCTTGAAGCGGTCGGGGGTCTTCTCGTAGGCGACTTGCTTCGCCTTATGCGGCGCATTGCTTACCGCACGACGCGCGCGTTGTCCGCGCGTCTGCTCTTCGGGTTCGAACGACGAATCGGGCACGCTACACTCCCCCGAACCGACGGGCGCGACCCTGGAAGCTTAGAATCGCACGCAGAAAATCGTACCGATTGAAATCGGGCCACAGCACGGGGGTGCAGTAGAACTCCGAATAGGCAACCTGCCAGAGCAGGAAATTCGAGAGGCGCATTTCGCCACTCGTGCGGATAACCAGGTCGGGATCGGGAATGAGCGCCGTGTCGAGATGACGCGCGATATCCTCGGGGGATACGGGCGCAACATCGCCGCCAGCCTTCTGCTGGGCAAGCGCCTCATCGACAAGAGCCTGAACGGCGCCGGTAATTTCGGCACGCGAGCCGTAGTTCACCGCAACGACGAGCGTCATGCCCGTGTTGTCTTTCGTCTGGTTCCAGGCATCTTCGAACGCGCGCTGCGTATCATCGGGCAGCGCAGACGTATCGCCAATGGTCATAACGCGGACGTTTTCCTCGTCGAGGCCATCGACCTCGGCGAGCATCGTCTTCGCGAACAGGTTCATCAACCCCACGACCTCTTCCTGAGGACGCTTCCAGTTTTCGGTTGAGAACGAGTAGATGGTGAGATAGCGAACCCCGATATCCGACGCGCAGCGGATGGTCTCGCGCACGGCCTCGATGCCGGCCTTATGACCATTCAGCCTGTTGAGCATGCGCTTCTTCGCCCAACGGCCGTTGCCGTCCATGATGACGGCAACATGCTGGGGAACGCGGCTCTCATCGAATGCAGACGCATCGATGTCGGCGGGAATATCGGGGAATATGTCGCTGAATGCCTTGTTCAAGGAAGAAACCACGCGAGGCTAGATAGCCATGACCTCGGCTTCCTTCTTCTTGAAGTGCTCTTCGACCTTGGCCACGTAGCTGTCGGTGAGCTTCTGGATCTGAGCTTCCGCGCGACGCTGGTCGTCTTCGGGCAGGCCGTCGTTCTTCACTTCGCTTTCAACGGCGGCGTTGGCGTCGCGGCGGGCGTTGCGGATGGCAACGCGAGCCTCTTCGGCGTACGTCTTGCACTGCTTCACGAGTTCCAGACGACGCTCTTCCGTGAGCTGCGGGAACGCGAGGCGGATGCAGGTGCCGTCGTTGTTCGGGGTAATGCCGATGTTGCTTTCGGCGATGGCCTTCTCGATGCCGCCGAGCGTGCCCTTGTCCCAGGGCTCGATGACGAGCATGTGGGCGTCGGGAGTCTTGATGGCAGCCATCTGGTTCACGGGCGTGGGAACGCCGTAGTAATTCACGCGAACGCGGTCGAGCACCATAGCGTTGGCGCGGCCCGTGCGAACGTTGCCGAATGCATCTTCCAGCGAGTCGATTGCCTTATTCATACGCCCTTCGGCTTCGAGCATGATGTCTTCTACCATGAGTATCCCTTCAAGAACAGTGACGCCGGGACCCCGCCCCGTTCGCCTGTACCGATAATCGCTACCTGCTATTTTACACGTTAGCTAACCGTCGTGCCGACGTTTTCGCCCTTCAGGACGCGGGCGATGTTGCCGGGAACCGTGAGGTCGAACACCAGCATGGGCATGGCGTTATCCATGCACAGAGACGTGGCCGTGGTATCCATGACGTGCAGTTCCTTGGAAATGACGTCGAGGTACGAGATGTGGTCGAAGCGCTTGGCGTCGGGGTTGGTCTTCGGGTCGGCGTCGTAGATGCCATCGACCTTGGTTGCCTTCATGAGGCATTCCGCACCGATTTCCAGGGCGCGCAGAGCGGCCGTGGTGTCGGTGGTGAAGTACGGGTTGCCCGTGCCGGCAGCGAAGATGACAACGCGGCCCTTTTCCAGATGGCGGATGGCGCGGCGGCGGATGTAGGGCTCGGCGACCTGGCGCATCTCGATGGCGCTCATCACACGGCACTGGATGCCGGCTCGCTCGAAGCCATCCTGCAGGGCAAGAGCGTTCATGCAGGTGGCAAGCATGCCAATGTAGTCGGCCTGAGAGCGGTCCATGCCCTCGGCAGAACCCGCGAGACCGCGGAAGATATTACCGCCACCCACGGTAACGGCAACTTCGATGCCGTCGTCGACAATCTGCTTGATCTGCTCGGCCAGCTCTTCGACGACCTTCGGATCGATGCCGTATCCCGTATCGCCCATGAGGGCCTCGCCGGAAAGCTTAAGCAAAACGCGATTGTACTTGTAATCGGACATTGGCTTACACACCCTTTCATTCGATTTGGCCCTATCTTACCGTGAACCAACAGAAAAGGCCGCATGTTCCGCGGCCTTTTCCCTGTTTTCACGCAAAGTGCTCAAGCTTACGCTGCAGCGTTGCCCGACTCGCTCGAGGAGGAGTATCCCCCGCTGCCAAGCCCCAAAGTTGAGCTGCTCTTCTTGGAAGAATTCAACGATGAGCTGGCGGTATCGTCGGATCCAAGCGTTGCCTGCGCCGTCTGCTCCACGCCATCGCGCAGGAAGGTGATGGTTACCGTGTCGCCAGGATTATGCGCGCGAACGGCGGCGATGAGCGAGGAGGAATCGGTTACCGCGGTGTCGTCGATCTTGGTGATGATATCGCCCACCTGCAGGCCCGCGCTATCGGCGGCGGTGCCGGAAATAACCGAGTTCACGTACGCGCCGGAATCGGTGCCCAGCTTATAGCGCTGGTTGAGCGTGCTGGTAACGGACACGGGCGCAACGCCCAGGTACGTATGCGTAGGCGTCTTGCCCTCGATGATCTGCTGGGCGATGTTCATGGCATCGTTCACGGGAATGGCGAAGCCAACGCCCGAGTAGTTACCCGAGTACGACTCGATGACCGAGTTGATGCCGATGAGCGCGCCGTTGGCGTCGACGAGCGCGCCGCCCGAGTTACCGGGGTTGATGGCGGCGTCGGTCTGAATCATGTTCGTGTACACCGTCGAGGAAGACGAGCCCGAATACGAGCTGCTGGAATCGCTCACGGTGATGGTGCGGTTGGTAGCCGAGACGATGCCCGTCGCAACCGACTGCTCCAGGCCAAACGGGCTGCCCACCGTCATGACCCACTGGCCTTCCTTCAGCGACGAAGAATCGCCAATCTCGATGGCGGTAAGGCCCGTGGCCTCGATCTTCAGAACTGCCAGGTCGGTAGCGGAGTCGTAGCCGACAACCTTGGCGTCGTACTCTTCGCCGTTGGCCGTGACCTTCAAGGCGTCAGACGAATCGATGACATGGTAGTTGGTGAGGATGTAGCCATCGGTGGAGATGATGACGCCACTACCAAGCGACGACTGAGTGAGCGAGGAGCTGGAAGACGAGCCGAGCAGGCTGCCCACGCCCGACGTATCGGAATACACGTCGATAGCCACCACGGAAGGAAGAACCTTTTCAGCGACCTGTTCGGCTAGCGTGGAATCTTCGTCGGTTGCGTTGATGGTAGAGCTGGACGACGAACCCAGGGTTACGGTAGTGCCGCCCATGGAGCTGCCCGTCATGGCGTTATAGCCAAGCACGCATACCGCGGCGATTGCGCATGCGCACGCAGCACCCGCGAACGCAAGGCCAAACGTGCGCCCGCCGCCCGACTTGCCATTCGAGGCATGAGCACGCACGGGCTGTGGCTGGGGTGCCGTATAGGGCTGCTGGGGCGCGCTGTACGCTTGCTGCGCGCCATACTGCTGTCCGGGCGCCTGCTGCGCGCCGGGCTGCTGATACGTTTGCTGGCTCGTCTGGGGCTGAGCCTGGTACGGGGCCTGAGGTGCCCCTTGCGGAACCTGCTGGCCCGGCTGCTGCACGGGCTGCTGGGGGTATCCGTTCTGCGCCTGGCCGTTGGCGCTCGAAGGCGGAACCGGCGCACCAGAATTCTGGTTGTACTGTTCGTTGTTCACGATATTGCCGTCCTATCCATAGTTGACCACAACAAATAGAAACTGATGAAACCTTATCATTGCTACATGCCATCAGGCGGAACGCGCGGCACGCGTAATAATCCCGACACCAAGGTACACCAACGGTAGTACAACATAAAGCCAAGAAGGACGGCAAAGCCGCCCTTCCCATTGAAATCGTTATGCGTGGTTCCAAAAACGATACACGCGCCTATTCGCCTGCGGGTTTGCCCTTCTCCCAATCCCATTCGCCCTTGAGCGTGAGCTTCTCGTACGCGGGGACGAAGATGGAGAGAATCGTGAAGAACGCGAGTAGGAACAGGTAGTAGTTATAGGGAATCACGTCGATGATGTTCACCGCACCACCGGTAAGGCTTACCACCAGCAAGAACTGCGCGCCGTAGGGAATGAGGCCCTGCACGATGCAGGTGAACGTATCGAGGATGGAAGCCGTGCGACGCGGGTCGATGCGGTACTTCTGGCTAAGGTCGCGCGACACTTCGCCGTCAACCAGGATGGCAATGGTGTTATTTGCCGTAGCGGCGTCGGTAAGACCGGCCAGCGCGCACAGGCCCACCTGGGCGGAACGCTTGCCATGCAGGCCCTTGCCAATCTTGTCGATAAGCCAGCCCAAGCCACCATGTTCCTTGGTGAGCTCGGCAATGCCGCCAATGAAGATCGAGAGGATGAACACCTCGATCATGTTCTGGAAGCCCACCCAGATTTCCGTGGAAAGCGTGAGCACGGTGAGGTCGCCATACGCGATGCCGATGATGCCTGCCACGGCAATACCCGAAACGAGCACCAGGAACACGTTGAGCCCCAGCAGCGCCAGCACAAGAACCAGCACGTACGGCAGAACCTTCAGCAGGTCGTAGCTGCCCACCTCGGCGGCACCCGTAGCCGCGATGGGCGCGAAGATGAGCATGAGCACGATGGCAACCACGGCGGCGGGAAGCGCGCAGAAGAAGTTGGTGCGGAACTTGTCCTTCAGCTCCACGCCCTGCGTGCGCGTGGCCGCGATGGTCGTGTCGGAAATCATCGACAGGTTATCGCCGAACATGGCGCCGCCGATGCACGAGGCCACGACGATGGGAAGCTCGATGCCCGCCGCATTGGCAATGCCCAGGGCGATGGGAACGAGCGCACCCAGCGTGCCCATGGACGTGCCGGTGGCGGTGGAAAGGAACGCGGAAATCACGAACATGCCCACCACGAGCCATGCGGCGGGAACGAACGAAACGCACAGGTTAACCGTCGACTCGATGCCGCCCATTGCGCTCGCGACCTCGGAAAACGCACCCGCAAGCAGGAAGATCATGAGCATGGTCATGATGTCTTCGCTTCCAGCGCCGCGCGCGAACACGGCGAAGTTGCCGTGGATGCCGTTGCGATGGAACAGCGCGAAGGCGACGATAGTCGCAATGAACACGGCTGTTACCGCGGGGAACTGGTAGAACGCCTGCTCGACGCCCTGGGCCTGCAGAATGAGGCCCGCGCCCAGATACACGACGATGAACGTCAGGAATGGAACGAGTGCGAGCGCGCTCTTCTTTTCCGTATTCACCATGTTCGATCCTTCCCGAAAAATGACACCGGAAGATTGTACTCGACGCGGGCGGAAATATCATCCGGGCACGATAAAGACGAATACCGCGCATACGCGACCTGGGGAAACGCCAACGAGACCGCCGCAGGCCCCCAGAAATGCGCGCTCACGCATGCCGCATTGCGCTACGATGCGTATAGCCACCGATTGCTTCGCTTCGGCCGGGGACTGCATACCCGCGCCGAAAAACCCGAAGGAGCACGCATCATGGGACACGTTTCAAGCGCATACGCCAGCACGGCCCTTGCGAGCAGCAACGCGCAAGGGCGCCCCTCGCTCAGGCGCGTCATCAATGCCACGGGAACGATCATCCGCTCCGATTTGGGTAACGGCATTATGTCACCCGAGGCAGTTATCGCCGCATGCCAGGCGGCCTCCGGATTCTGCAACGTGGAATACAGCGTGTCGAACATGGCGCACGCCAACAGGCGCTCCCATTACGAGCGGTTGCTATGCGAGCTCACCGGGGCCGAGGCGGCACTTGCCGTGAGCAGCCACCCCGCCGCCATGCTGCTCGTGCTCACGGAATTCGCCCGCGAGCACGAGGTGGTTATCAGCCGAGCCGAGCTCGCGGAACTCGACGGCGGCCTGCGCATTCCCGACATCCTGAGCATGGCGAACGCGCGCATGGCGGAAGTGGGCTGCGCGAATAGCACGCGCTTCGACGACTACAAGCGCGCCCTCACCCCCGAAAGCGCCCTGCTGCTGAAAGCCGCGCCCGGAAACTTCGCCATCGAAGGAAATGCCGAGACGGTTAGCATGCGCCAGCTGCGAAAACTCGCCGATAAGGCAATCGAGAAGCGTTCGTGCGCATCGCTTGCCCTATACGAGTACCTCGACCTGGGCCCCACTAGCGCAGAAGCTTTCGCCGAGGATTTCCATCCACTAGAACGCGTCGTTCGCTCATTGGGGGAAGGGGCCGACATCGTTTCCTTCAACGGCGACAAGCTGCTGGGCGGGCCGCAGGCTGGCATTCTCGCGGGACGCAGGAAATGCATCGATCGCCTGCGCAAGAGCCCCATGGCACGCATGCTTCAGCTGGACAACATGGCGCTGGCTGCCCTCGAAACAACGCTGCGCCTGCATGCGGAAGGCAATGCGATCACGGCCATCCCCACGCTGCGCATGCTCACCGAGCGCCCCGAAGACACGGCGGAACGGGCCGAGCAGCTGAAAAGCGCGATTCTTGCCACCGTGAAGCCCGGCAACGCCGTGCCGGAAATAATCCCCGGCATATCGCATGCCGATGAGCACAACCTGCGCGCCTGCGACATTCCCACCTTCCGCGTTGCGATACGCTTTTTGCACGGCAACGCACAAGACGCGCGCGCATACCTGGCGCAGGAGTGTCCCACGCCCATCCTAGCCACGGTTCAAGACGAACAGCTTATCTGCGACGCACGCACGCTGCTCGATAACGACGAAGTTGAGGCCATCGCCCAAGGCATCGCCTCGTACTTCACGGAACTGCGGAAATAGCCCTACCCCACACACCAATCGTCGATCGCAAGACCCTGGACACGAGAGAACTCGCGCACGTTATGCGTTACCAGGGTTGCCTTCGCCGCAACGGCGTGCGCGGCGATGAGCAAATCGTTCGCACCTATCATCTTCCCCGCAACCGCCAGGTCGTTGCGGATGCGCGCATATTCCTGAGCGCACTCGTCATCGAATGGGAGCACATCTACCCCGGACAGAAACAAGCTAAGCGCTACCTGGTTGCGCGTGGGATTGGAACTATGAAGCACGCCGTACGACAGCTCGCCGTAGGCTATCGACGAAATGCAGAAATCGTCGGCCGCATGCTGCGCCAGTCGCTTGCGCGCGCTTTCGGATGAGCCACGCAGCAAGTACGAGATGATATTGGTGTCGAACATATACAGGGTCATTCGAACAGGTTCCTATCCTGAACAGGCAGTTCATCCACTTCCTGCATAAAGTCGTCGGTGAGCAGTTCGAGTGCGCGCGCCATTACCTCAGCGCGATCGCTGCCCTTTTCCATAAGACACACCACCCCGCCGATACGATTTACGTACACTTCGTCGCTATTGAACCTATATGGCTTGGGAATCCTGACGGCCTGCGAACCCCCGTTTGCTATGACCTTGGCTGTGAGCATTTCCAACACCTCCTACCTTATGTATATACTTAAGTATATACCCCATAGAAACGCACGGCAACAAAAAAGAAGCGCGAGCAGATGCCCGCGCTCCCCTGCGCTTGAGTATGAAGGGCGCTTACGCCTTCTCGACCTGAATGGCGCACACCTTGTATTCCGGTGCGGCGCAGATGTTATCGAGGGCGGCGATGGTGAGCCAGTTGCTGTTGCCATCCTGGAAATGGAACGGCATCCACGTCTCGCCCACGTTCGTCTTATCGGACACGCGCGCGGTCGAGGTGATTTCGCCACGACGCGAGAACACGCGCACCTTGTCGCCATCGGCAATGCCGCGTTCGGCAGCGTCCTTGGTGTTGACCTCGATGAACGAAGAACCGCAGATCTCGTTCAGACCCTCGGTGCGAGCCGTCATGGCGCACGCGTTGTACTGGTTCAGGATACGGCCCGTCATCATGATGAGCGGGAAGCTCTCGTCGGGCTGTTCCTGCGACGGACGGTATTCCGCAACCGAGAACGCACCCAAGCCGCGCGTAAACTTGCCCACGTGCATGATGGGCGTACCCGGATGGTCGGGGCCCAGGCAGGGCCACTGCAGACCACGACCGGCAACTTCCTCGCTGTCGAGGCGCGCATGGCTGATGCCCGCGAACGACGGCGTGAGGCTAGCAACTTCGTCCATAACCTGCGCCGACGTAACCTGGGGCTGGTTGTAGCCCATGCGGTTCATAATGTCGACGAAGATGTCGATATCCAGGCGCGAGCCTTCGGGGCCTTCCACGGCCTTGCGAATGCGCTGCACGCGACGCTCGGTATTCGAGAACGTGCCTTCCTTTTCCACGTAGGCGCGACCGGGCAGGATGACATCGGCGTACTTGGCCGTTTCCGTCATGAACAGCTCGCTCATCACCAGGAAGTCGAGGCTCTGCAGAGCACGGATGACATGGTTCGTATCGGGGTCGGTGCGTACCGGGTCTTCGCCGAAGATGAACAGGCCCTTAACATCGCCCGCAATGGCGGCCGGGAACACTTCCGTGGCGCGCAGGCCCTGCCAACGCGGCAGTTCGACGCCCCAGGCCTCTTCGAACTTCTTCACGGCGTCTTCGTTGGTAAGCTTCTGATAGCCCGTGAAGTCGGTGGGCAGCGCACCCATGTCGCAAGCGCCCTGAACGTTGTTCTGGCCACGAATGGGGTTCACGCCGCAACCGGGCTTGCCCAGCTTGCCGCAGAGCATGGCCATGTTCGACATCGACATAACGCCTTCAGTGCCCGTGGAATGCTCGGTAACGCCCAGGCAGTAGATGATGGGGGCCTTTTCGGCGGACGCGTACAGGCGGGCGGCCTGGATGAGGTCGCGTGCGTCGATGCCGCAGATTTCCGCCACGCGCTCGGGCGTGTAGGAAGCCACCATCCGGCTGAACTCTTCGAACTTCTCGGTGCGCTGCTCGATGAACTCGCGATCGATGAGGCCCTCTTCGATCATGATGTGGGCCATGCCGTTCGAGAATGCCACGTTCGTGCCGGGGCGCAGCTTCAGGTGGATATCGGCCTTCGAAGTGAGGCCAATGTTACGCGGGTCGACGACGATGAGCTTCGTACCCGATTCCACGGCCTGGCGAATCTGCATGCCCAGCACGGGATGCGCTTCCTCGGGGTTGGAACCCACGAGCATGATGACGTCGACGCCCTTCGTGATATCGCGAATGGTATTCGTCATGGCGCCGGAGCCGAGCGTGAGGGCGAGGCCCGCAACGCTGGGGGCATGGCACACGCGTGCGCAGTTGTCGACGTTGTTGGTGCGGAACGCGGTGCGTGCCATCTTCTGAAGCATGTAGATGTCTTCATTGGCGGAACGCGCGCAGGCAAACGCCGCAAGCGCCTTGCCGCCGAAGGTATCGCGCAGCTCGGTGAACTTGGACGCAACCAGGTCGAGCTCCTCATCCCACGATGCCTCGCGGAACTCGCCCGTGGCGCGGTCCTTGATGAGGGGCGTGGTGAGGCGGTCGGGAGACTGGGCGAAGTCGAAGCTGCCCGAGCGGCCCTTCACGCACAGCAGGCCATTGTTGGAGGGGCCCTTCGCAACACGCGTGTCGACGATGCGACCGTCTTTCACAACCAAGTCGTACTGGCAGCCAACGGCACAATGGGGGCACGTGGTGCGCGTGTACGTTACCTCGCTGGCATTGTAGGCGCGCTTGCGAAGCTCGGTGAGGGCGCCCGTGGGGCACGCCTCGGCGCAGTTGCCGCACGACTCGCAGTCGGTGGCTTTCCAATCGGGGCCGAACGGAGCCAGGATCGTGGAGCGCACGCCCTGCTTGCCAGCCACGAGCGTATGGTTGCCAGCACGCTTGTTGCAGGCGCCCACGCAACGCTGGCACTGAATGCACAGGTTGGGGTCGTACGCCAGGAACGGATTGCCCTCGACGACGGGCTTTTCCTCCTTGGTGGCCACTTCGAATTCCGACGCTTCCACGCCGCACTCGCGGCAGACCTTGGCGAACTCGGTCGCCTGGCCGTCGGGAGCCTGCAGGGCAGCCTGGCCACCATTGGCCAGGATCAGAGACAGCGCGGTGCGGCGGGCGGCCATGACGCGCGGCGAGTTCGTGGTAACGACCATGCCCTCTTCGGCAGGCGTGTTGCAGGCGGTAACCAAGCGGCCCGCGCCTTCGACCTCTACCACGCACACGCGGCAGGAGGCGATATCGTTCGTACCCCTCAGGAAGCACAGCTTGGGAATGCGAATACCCGCCTTGTGGGCGGCGGAGAGAATGGTGTCATGGGACGAGCAGGAAACCTGCTGGCCATCGATAACCAGATTAATCAATTTCAACACGTCCTCCCACGAGCGTACCGCAGCCGAAGTGATCGCAACGCAGGCAGCGACCGCACTCCTGAACGGCTTCTTCCTTGGTCATTTCGACCTCTACGGCATTCCAATCGAGCTTGCGTTCGCGCGCGGGGCGCTCCACCACTTCCACGCGACCGTATTCGGTGAGGTCGTTGGGAGCCGCGGGCGGAACCTCCACGCCGCAGTCGAGCGTATGGTGGAATCCCAGGTACTCGTCGATGTTGCGAGCGACGACCTTGCCGGCGGCGATGGCCATGATGACCGTCTTGGGGCCCGTCTGGCAGTCGCCACCCACGAACACGTTGGGATGGCTTTCCGTCTGCAGCTCGGCGCTAGTGGCGAAGCAGCCGCGATTGGCCTTCAGGCCGAATTCCTCGAACGGCGCGGAAACGATGTCCTGGCCGATGGCAACGAGGATGAGGTCGGCGGGAATGCGCACCTCGGGCTTGTTGGCAGCCACGGGAGCAGGACGACCGCGCTTCACGGCGCTGATCATCTGGGGCTGCGTGATAAGGGCGACGCAGTTGCCATCTTCGTCGGTTTCGACGGATGCGGGCGACTGCAGCATGAGCATTTCGACGCCCTCTTCGATGGCACTGTGAACTTCGGCGTCGAGGGCCGTCATGTCCTCGAGCCTACGGCGATACGCAACCGTGACGCTGGCGGCGCCGGCGCGCACCGAGGAACGAGCGGCGTCCATGGCCACGTTGCCACCGCCGACGATGACCACGTTCTTGCCCTGCATGTCGGGGAACGTGGGGAGGCCGGCATGGGCGAGCGCATCGATGGCGGGAATGATGCCACGTGCGCCAGCAGCGCCGGGAATGTCGAGCGTACGGCCCTTCTGGGCGCCAATGGCCACGTGCACGGCGTCGAACGACTCGGCGATTTCCTTCATGTCTTCCGCGGTGACCGTGGTGTTGTAGCGCACCTCGATGTTGCCGACGGACAGGATGGCCTTCACGTCTTCGTCGAGACGCTTGCGCGGGAAGCGATACGGCGGAATGGCGTAGCGCATCATGCCGCCCAGTTCGGGATGCGACTCGAACACCGTGACCTTATGACCCATGAGGGCCAGGTAGTAGGCGGAGGTGAGGCCGGCGGGGCCACCGCCGATAACGGCGACGCTGCGACCCGTGTCGGGGTTGCGCTTCGGCGTGGGCACGGCGTCGGCAGGCAGGTTGTCTACCGCGTATTTCTTGATGCCGCGGATGTTGATGGGGGCATCGAGGAGCTTGCGACGGCAACGCGTCTCGCAAGGATGCTCGCACACGAACGCGCACGCCGTGGGGAACGGATTGTCCTTGCGGATCATGCCGATGGCGCCCGCGAAATCGCCCTGGCCCGCCAGGGCCACGTACGCCGGCACGTTCACGTGCGCGGGGCACAGCGTCTCGCAGGGAACCGTCTGCTCCACATCGGAAAGGCAGCTACGCTCGTTCACATGGCTGGCGAACTCGTCTGCGAACAGGTCGAGGCCCTCCAGCACGGAACGGGCGGCCTCGTAGCCGATGGCGCAGTCGGAGGAATCGGCGATAACCTCCGCGAATGCGCGAATGCGCTCCAGGTCTTCGGGAGTGGCTTCGCAATCCAGCACTGACTGGACCATCTTGGCCAGTTGGGGCAGGCCATCGCGGCAGGGAACGCACTTTCCGCACGTCTGGGCCGCCGACGTCTGCAATAGCGATTGAACAACTGCCACGGGGCACATGCCCGGCGGCGTAGCCTCAGCACGGCGAGGGAATTTCTGCACAAACTCGCCGATACGCGCATCCGCATGAGCGTGCGCGCCGAACTTTACTGTTGACATACATCTCCTTGCATAACCGCTTCTCGTCTTGCGCGGATGCATGCGCTTCGCGGCATCTCGCGTTACCGTAATTGTACCGACCACCCCATCGGGCTAACACCCCATCGCGCAAAAGCGTTTCTTTCCCCTAATAACTACACGTCCGCCGCATCGACATGTAACACAATCGAAACATTGGCCGACAAGCACAAAAATGGCGCCGCTCCAAGACGGAACGACGCCAAAGGACGGTATTTCGGGCAGCTGGCGCTACACGGCGAACACCAGGGTGCAAATGCTCAGGAGCACCGCGCCGAACACGAGGGTGAACACCATCATCGGCCAGACGAACCTGAACCAATGGGACATCTTCATGTCCAGCATCTGCAACGTTGCCATGATCAGGCCCGTAGGCGCGATGTAGAGCATCGCGTACTGGCCGAACTGGTACGCGGCAACGATGATCCAGCGGGGAATGCCCACCGTGTCGGCCAGGGGCGCGAAGATGGGCATGCTCAGCACGGCCAGGCCGCTCGAGGAGGGAACCACGAAGCCGAGCACGAAGAAGATGAGCAGCAGCGCGATGATGAACACGGGGCCGCTCATGCCGGCGACGATGTTGCTGGCGCTGTAGAGCATCGTGTCGCTGATGAGGCCGGAATTCAGGACGTAGTTAACGCCGCGGGCCAGGCCGATGATGAGGGCGACGGGAACCAGGCTGGAAGCGCCGGTGCTGAACGCGTCGACCATCTTGGCCTCGCCAATGCCCTGCTTGCCGCAGCCACCGATGAGCATAACGGCGATGGCCAGCGTAACGAACTCGGCGGCCATCTGCGGGAACCACCAGCCCAGGCTCATAACGCCCACGATCATGATGATGAAGGCCGCCACGAAGATGCACAGGACGATCTTCTTGCGGGCGGAGAACACATGCTGCTCCCCTGCGCCGTCTTCGAGCTTCCACATGGCATTGAACTTGGCGCTATCCTCGTAGGCGTAGCCGAACTCGGGGTTCGCCTTAACCTTCTTGCTGTACCAGTACAGGTACAGGATGTACACGATGGATGCCACAATGAGGCCGAACAGGCGGATGCCGATACCCTCGGTGAACACCGTGCCTGCGGCATTGGAGGCGATAACGGCCGAGAACGGGTTCACGGTCGAGAACGTCGTGCCCACGGAGCTGGCCATGAAGATGGCGCCCACGGTGACGATGGAGTCGTACCCAAGCGCGATGAACACGGGTGCCAGGATGGGATAGAAGGCCACGGCCTCCTCTTCCAGGCCGCACATGGTGCCGCCGAAGATCATGAAGCAGGACACGCCGAAGACCAGCAGGAACTCGCGCCCCTTGGTCTTGCGCGTGAGGGCGCTCAGGCCGCTCTCGAACGCCCCCGTTGCCTTCACGGCACCGATAAGACCGCCCAAGCACAGGATGAACACCATGACGTCGATGCCGTCTATAACGCCATACACCATCGCATAGGGTATGTCGGTGAAGGGGAACGGATTCTGCTCGAGGCTCTCATACGTTCCCGGGATGCTTACCGCCTTCGTGATGGCGCCAGACGTGAACTGTTCGATATCGATTTTTACGCCAAGTTCGTCGAGCGTTTCCTGCGTTGCGTCAAGCTCGACGACCTCCCCCGAAGGGGCCGTCATTTGCAGCATGCCCGTGTCGGTATCGTAGAGCAATTTGCTATACTGACCCGCCGGCACGAAGTACGTGCACAGGGCCGCGATGATGGTCACCGCGAACAAGATGGTGAACGCGGACGGGAAACTGAACTTGCGCTTCCCCTTGTTCCGCTTTGCCTTCGTTTCAGCTCCTTCCATAGGCGCCGAAACAGATGCTGCTCCCTCAGCCATGCTTCCTCCTCTACTCGAATAAACGAGCATGGGCTCATCCGCACATTCGGACTCCCGGGCACATGCTCGCTATCGGCACAACGCCGATACCGCAACTTTTGCATTAGGAAAAAAGAGCGCCCAGATGTAGAAGAGTCGCTGCGCAGATGTATTTCGTGACTAAATCTGCCCGCGCGCGCATACACCATTAATAAACCGCAGCTCACGTCACCGAATAGCCCGCAGGTACAAGCGCGCTATCCGGCAATGAGGTATAGAATGAACCACGCTAAACGGCACGACGTCATGAGGGATGAGAGAGAGGCTTGGCGCGATGCTTACCGTTTTGTTCTACTACACGCTCAGCGTTATGTTCGTGTATATGATGGCCTCGGCAACGAGCCTTTCGGCGTATTTCGTCTCGCACCGAAAGCCGTTCCTCTTTCTCACCATCTGCTTCATTTTCTACTTCATCGACGTGTCGCTCGTGTTCAAGGACGACTTCATCACGCCCACCGAAGTGCTGAACGCATCCTCGTTTTGGGACGTTGGCAACCCGCAGGCAACCATCGTCACGGGAGCGGGCATGTTCTACTTCCTATGGCGCGCCATTTGCAGCTACCTGGGCAAGGAAAGCAGGGCGCTCACGGTGGTCCCCATCGTCGCGTATGCCATCGCGAGCCTTATCGCTTTTAACGTTATCGGAAACGTGCAGGCGCGCGAGTTCTGCTTCTATTCCATGCGCGAGATTCTGCTATTCTGGATGATGGGCGTCATCGCCTACTGGTTCGCTACGGGCGACGAGGTAATGCGCTCGGCCCTGAAGCGACACAAGGTCACATACTGGGTCTCGCTGGCCTGCACCGTGGGCATCGTGCTGGAAAACGTCTACGTCCAGCTGATCTTCGATCCGTCCACCCTACCCGACGACATGTGGTTCTTCAGCGAGCGCAGCCCCATGGAAAACATGCTCTTCCTCTGCCTGGCGCTCACGACGATGCGCTGGGCGGGCGAAACGCTTCACCTGCGCTACGACGCGCCTCCCGAGCGCGAGGACGAGGCCATGGAGGAATCGATCGAGCGCGTGCTGCCGCTCTACGCCAAGAAGAACTGCCTCTCGAAGCGCGAGTGCGACGTCATACGCCTCATCGTGATGGGGAAAGACAACCAGAACATCGCAAGCGACTTGAACCTGGCGCTTTCGACGGTGAAGGTGCATGTGCACAACATCCTGAAGAAGACGGCCCAGCCCGACCGCCATTCCCTCGTACGCGATTTCTGGAGCGCCTAGGACGGGGCCCGCGAGAAATAAAAAAGCGTCGTATGGAAACGACGCTTAGTAGTCGAACGGAATGCCCTTTGCTCGGGTAATGTGAGAGATAGCAAAGGCCCGGCTGCATTGAGCGAAAAGGAGGGCACAACGCGAATGCCGCCGTTCTCGTGAGGCGTATATTGCCCCTCATTCGCTCACTTTGCAAGCATGTTTGCAAATTTTCACGGTTTATAACGGTTTATTTGAATAGAATCCTCACGATTATGGGCAGGGCGTGAATATTTTGCCCCGCTAAGGCCGCATGAGCGCATAAAAATGGCGCGCATCCCATCGGACACGCGCCAGAGTGCGGCCACCCTGCGAAGACGGCTTATGCAATGAAACTACTGCGCGGAAGCATTCGAAGCGGGAGCGCCTTCCCCGCCCTGCGATGCGTCGGCGCCGCGACTACCCAGGAAAACGCTCTGGAGCACGTACCCCAAGGCATACATGAACGCGAGCACGCGCACGATGCCGCCAACGAACGGAATCGCGCCCACCACGCCGACGATTGCGCCACCCGCCAGGGCGCACTTGAAGCGACCCATCTTGGGGAACGCGAGTTTGAAGATGGAAGCCCCCAGGAAGCCCTCGGCAACGATCGTGAGGGCAATGAGGGCCAACGTGAGAGCCCCAGCCACTGGCAGCGTCACCACGAGCGCGCACAGCAGGATAACCGCCACAGGAGCCACCACGGCGCCGATGACGCCCGTTCCCACCATGGCACCCGTGCGCTCGCGCATCATGCGCGCCGCGCCCAGGGTATGGCGGCGGAACAGCCACTCGGCCAGAAGCGCCACCACAATCGTGGAGACGACGGACAGGAGGGCAAGCACGATGAACATGCCGGAAAGCATGCCAGCGAACACGGCACCTGCCGCGCCGGCAACGCCCGCATCGTTACCGCGATCGATGCGCGTGAATTCCAAATTGCCCACCGATGCTTCAGGCGACACCACGGGATCGCTGGAAGCGTTGACGTGGAGCGTGCCGGCAATATGGGCGTTCGGGCCCACTTCCACCGAACCGGCCTGCACGGAGACGTCGCCCGTTACCTCGCCGTCGATGTAGACGCGCCCGGCGTACACGACCATGTTGGAGCACAGACCGCTATACGAGAACGACTCGCATGAGGCGGCGATGACGTTCGCACGGCTCTGGCGAATGTCGATGCTCTGAGCCGCTACCGTGATGTTCTGCACCACCGACGTGTCGGCGATGTCGATGCTGCGGGCCGCGGCGCGAACGCTGCCGAGCACATCGCAATCGAGCAGCGCGATGCTATCGCCCGCACCCAGATAGTCGTTGCGAAGCGATTCGCCCTGCAGGCACATTTCCTGCCCCGCCCAGACGTAGTCGTTGCCCAGCAGGGGCAAGCCGCTCGAATCCGCCTTCACCACATCGGAAAGCGCGCCAGCCGCTTGCTCGTCGGCAAGCGCCGTCCCCGGACGCGCCGCCATAGCAATTACAACCGCAATCGCGGCCAGAAGCACCACAATGGCAATGCGATGCCCTCCCCGTTCAATCTTGACCATAGTCCCTCCTACTCCATGCCGCGCGAAGTGCCGTCATTCAGCAACGCGCAGCGCCCATGTACTCTACGGGCGAACCCGCATCTCAATTGTACACAACTTAGGAAGGAGTTCCCATCTTACAATGCAAAACGGGGCCGCGCGCGAACGCGACCCCGCCTCTGGGAGGGATGGTTCCTGCTTACAGGATCAAGCCTACAGTTTGGCCAGATCGCGGCCGAGCAGCCAGGGGAAGCAGCCGCACGCTGCGCCCAGGTTCTGGCCGGGGAACCCAAAGTTGTACGAGTTGGCGTAGAAGTCGCCAATCATGGAGCCAACGTTGTACAGGCCCTGGATGGGCGTGTCGTCTTCCTCGCACACCTGCATGTCGGCATTGGTGCGCAGACCGCCCATCGTGGAAAGGAACGTGGCGCCCACCGTCTTGCCGGCATAGAAGGGGCCGGTCTTGATGGGATGAAGCAGAGAGGGGTTGACGTGGAATTCCTCGTCCATGCCCTGCTCGGCGTACTTGTTGTAGGCTTCGATGCTCTTCTTGGCCTCGGCGGTGTCCAGACCGTCCAGCTTGGCGAGCAGCTCGTCGATGGTATCGGCCTTCACGTAGCTGCCAGACTCGACGTTCTTGTCCCACATGGCAATCATCATCTCGGGAGTGGATTTCGGAATGCCATTCACTTCGCCAACCGTGCAGCCCAGGCCTTCCCACTCTTCCTGCGTGTAGGCATAGGCGGTATCCCAGATGCCATACGCGGTCTGGTCGGGAAGCTGCAGCTTCGCATACGCAGCGTAGGCGAAGTTGGTGTTCTCGTTCATGAAGCGCTTGCCGTCGGAAGCCAGGTTGATGCCACGGAAGTTGTCGACGACGCACATCGCAGGGCCAAGGCCTGCGCCGTTGATGGCGCAGGGGTTCGGGAACGTGCGCTGCCAGGCGGCGCCTACCCACAGGCCCATGCGCTGGCCGATGCCATCCATCAGGCCGCTGTAGTTCATCTCGACGTCGTAGTCGGGCTCGCCGAACATCAGCTGGTCCTTCATCTTCTCGTACGCCCAGGGGCAGTAGCGAGCCATCATGTCCTCGTTCTTGGAGAAGTCGCCCGTGGCGAGGACAACGGCCTTCTTGGCCTCGAACTTCACGAAGTTGCCGTTGGCGTCCTTGGCGATGACGGCGGAGACGCGACCCTTGTTGTCGTTCTCGCGCACCAGGCAGTAGGCCTTGTGCTGGAAGTAGATCTTGCCACCCAGGTCGTCGGTGAAGGTGTCGGCATACGCCTGAGCGATCAGCGGAGCGCCGTAGAACACGCCCAGGGGCTGGTCGGCGTTGAAGAAGTTATGCGAAGCCGCAGGAGAGGACATGACTCCATCGGGGTCGATGTACTCGGGCTCCAGCGAGCAGGAAAGGCCCTTGGCGGCCATCTTGTCGATCATCCAGTCCATGAACGCGCCGGAGTTGGCTTCCCAGCGGGACCACTTGCGCATATCGCAGAACATGGTGGCGGCGAGCTGCTCGATCATCGTCTGCTCGCGACGAGCCTCGACGCTATCCTCGATGCCCATTTCCTTCTGGTACTTCGAGCCGATGGCCTGGTTCGAACCACCGCGGCCAACGGCCTTGGTGCCAGCGGAGACCACGATGGTGTCGCAACCGGACTCGGCGGCGGACACGGCGCAGCACATGCCGCTCACGCCCGAGCCAACCACGACGACGTCAGCGGTATACGTCTGGGAAATCTCGTTATCGGCGGGCATTTCGGGAGCAACCTCGAAGCTCCACGTCACTTTCTTGGCAGCGGAAGCCGTCATCTGCTCGCCGGAAGCGGCAGCCGAGGACTTGCCGCCCGCATTCGGAGACGAGCAGCCGGTCAGGCCAGCGCCTGCAGCCGCGGCAGCGCCCATAGCGGCAGCCGCGCCCGTAAGGAATCCCCTTCTCGAAATCTGTTCCATACCTAAGTTCCCTCCTCAAGGTAACTGAGATGCGGGGCACTCCCTTTCTTTCGCCCCGCGAATTCATAGCGCATGCTAGACCAACCGTCACCACGATTTCTTCACCCGTTGTCCATGTTTTCCAGAATCACCTAATCCATGTGAAAGCATTACCTGGGGCAATGTAAATAATCACCCATTAGCCGAACGGAGCGCATCGCATATGCGATAATCACAACGCGCTTTTCCATGGGAGGGATTCGCGCACGCGCGGCCGCCGTCGCGGCCATGCGGGGGTTTCAATCGTCCAATCGGACGACCTATCGGAGGGACAAGTCGATGCTTCAGAGCAAACCGCGCTTCTGGGCAGCCGTGGCGGGCTATGCCTGCTTTCTCGCGCTCAATTCGTTCTCGCTTTGGGGATTTACGTTCCTACCCCGAACCCTTCTGGGAGTCGACGCCGCCGACACGTGGCGCACGGCCCTCTCGATAGCCAACATCGTCACGTTCTTCATCCTGGCAAGCATCGGCACGCGCAATCGCCGCTTGGCCGAAAAAGACATCCTGCTGTTCGCGACGCTCACCGTATCAGCGGGCCTCATCCTATTGCTGGGGCAGGTGTTCGCGCCTGCCTTCGGGTTGGCGCTCTGCTCTGGCGCATGCCTGGGTGCGGGCACTACCCTGCTCTTCTTCAGCTGGATACGCATCTTCGCGAATATGGGCGCGCCCTCGTCCAAGAAGATCCTCGTGTTCGGATCGGCGCTTTCCTTCATCCCCTTCTCCGTGTACCTGGCCACGCCCAGCGAGGGCATCCTGTTCGCGGTGTTCGTAATGGCGTTCGCCACGCTCGTGCTGCTGTATTGCACGAAGGGCACAGCGGAGCACGGCGAAGCCGCAGAAACGGTGCGCCGCCCCACGCGCACCATCGCCCAGCAGCTCTTCAAGCCGTTGCTCTGCATCGCCATGATTGGATTTATCGCGGCCATTATCTCCAGCATCACCATCACCGGAGTTTCGCCCGTCCAGCCGCTCGATTTCACGCAGCAGGCGCTGCTCATCCACCTGGAGAACATCGCGAGCGCATCCATCATGGGCATCTGCTGGCTCGCGTTGAAGAAGGACCCGTCCATCACCGCAGCCTACACGGTGGTCTTCCCCATCATCGCCACCACGATGCTGCTGTTCGCGGTGCTGCCCCAGTCGCAGCACACCATGCTCTCGTTCCTCAGCAGCTCGTTCTTCGTCGTGTTTTCCATGGTCGTTCCCATGCAGAGCATCGAAATCGCGAACAGCCGCAACCTTCCCATCGACTTCGTGTACGGCCTGATGGCCGGCACGCTCTACCTTACCGAAGGCGTCGCGAGCATGCTCAGCCGCACGCTGCACCAGATAGTCACCAGCACGACGCAGCCACTCGTGCTCATCTTCCTGCTTCTCTACGCATGCTCGCTCGTGATGTTCTTCGTGCTGCATAAGCAGAAGGATGCGCCAGGCAAGCAAGCGCAATCGGCCAGCGAGCAATCCGCCGACCCCGAGCGCGACATACTGAAGGAAAAGGCCGAAAGCCTGGGCAACGCCCATGGCCTCACCACGCGCCAGATCGAAGTGCTCAACCTCGTGGCCCATGGATACGACGCTCCCAGCATCGCCAAGAAGCTCTTCATCAGCGAAAATACCGTGCGCACGCATCTGAAGCGCATCTATTCGCTGCTCGACGTACACAGCAAGCAGGAAATCATCGACAGCCTGAACGCCGCATAGCCCAACTGCGTCACATACCCCAAGAGCACGCGCCCGAGTCGGCATCACGACTCGGGCGCGCTTCTTTGCCGCCTGAGCAGCAAGCTGAAACGCCCCACCTCGTGCAAACAGAAGCGCCTCCCCGAGGGGAGGCGCTAGGCAATCTATGCAACTGGGCACTTAGAGAATGCGCAGGTTGACTTCCTTCAGCTGACGCCCGGAAACGACGTTCGGGGCACCCGTCATCGGGTCGGCGGCGCTGCTCGTCTTCGGGAAGGCGATGACGTCGCGGATGCTGTCCTTGCCAGCCAGCAGCATGCAAAGGCGGTCGAGGCCCAGGGCGATGCCGCCATGCGGAGGAGCGCCCAGCTCGAGCGCATGCAGCAGGTGGCCGAACTTCAGCTCGAGGTCTTCCTCGGAAACGCCCACGCGACGCAGGATGCGCTTCTGCAGCTCGGCGTTGTGAACGCGGATGGTGCCGCCGCCAGCTTCGAAGCCGTCCATAACGAGGTCGTAGCTGTAGCTGCCCACTTCCAGCGGAGCGGTTTCGATCTTCTCGATGTCTTCCTCGGGAATCATCGTGAAGGGGTGATGCTCGGCAGCGTACTTCTTTTCCTCGGGGTCGTAGTTGAACATCGGGAAGTCGACGACCCACAGCAGGGCGTGGCCACTGCGGTCGATGCCCAGCAGGTCGGCCATATGCAGGCGCAGGGCAGCCAGAACGGCGTTCGCAACGGCGAACGTGTCGGCGGCGAACAGGAGCAGGTCGCCGGGTTCGACGTTCATGGCCTTCTTGATAGCCTCGTGCACTTCCTCGCCCAGGAACTTGATGATGGGGCTCTTTTCCTTGCCATCGGTGGTGTAGGCGATCCAGGCCATGCCCTTGGCGCCATTGGCGGCAGCCACGTCGGCGAGCTTCTCGATGTCGCCGCGGCTCCAGTCGCCTGCGCCCTTCGCGTTGATGGCCTTGACGATGTTGCCAGCTTCCACGGCCTTGCTGAACACGCCGAAGCCACAACCGCGCACGATGTCGGTGAGCTCGACGAGCTCCATACCAAAACGCGTGTCGGGGCGATCGCAACCGAAGCGGTCCATTGCCTCTTTCCAGGGCATGCGCTGCAGCGGGAAGGAATGCTCCACACCCACGGCGGCCAGAACCTCGGCCATGACGTCTTCCATCATCTGCAGGACGTCGTCGCGGTTCACGAAGCTCATTTCGATGTCGACCTGCGTGAACTCGGGCTGACGGTCGGCACGGAGGTCTTCGTCGCGGAAGCAGCGCGCAATCTGGTAGTAGCGCTCGATGCCGCCGCACATGAGCATCTGCTTGAACTGCTGCGGGCTCTGGGGAAGCGCGTAGAACTTGCCGGGATTGGGACGGCTGGGAACGATGTAGTCGCGGGCGCCTTCGGGCGTGGAGTTCGCCAGGATGGGCGTTTCCACTTCCAGGAAGCCGCGGGCGTTCAGGGCGCCGCGCATAGCCTGGGCAACCGTGTGGCGCAGGAAGAGCGACTTGTACATCTCGGGACGGCGGAGGTCCATGTAGCGCCACTTCATACGCGTGGTTTCGTCGGTCTCGATGCCGTCTTCGATGGAGAACGGAGGCGTAACGGAGGTGTTGAGCACCTTGATGGAGCTAGCGAGCACTTCGATGTCGCCGGTGGCCATATTGGGGTTTACGCTCCCCTCGCCACGTGCGCGCACCGTGCCCTTGACCTCGATGACGAATTCGCGGCCAAGATGCTCGGCAACATGAAACTCTTCTGCCGTGACGCAGTCGGGGTCGAAGACGCACTGCGTGTAACCGTCGCGGTCACGCAGGTCGACGAAAATCAGACCGCCATGGTCGCGGTTATGCCATACCCAACCGGTAAGCACGACCTGCGCATCGACATCCGCAGCGCGCAGTTCGCCGCACGTGCGGGTGTGCATGCAGTATTCGTTCTTGAAATCTGCCATCTTGCCTAATGCTCCTTGTTACCAATCCGAATCGCGCGGCCAACCCGCGCGGGACTATTCGCAAACTAAAGCATTGTAGCGCATAGGCACGTTGCAAACCGCGAATGCGCGGAATAGTCGTAAATGCCTACGAGGATGACAGAATAGGCGCCTAGCGAACGGCGGACACCAGGTCGTCGAAGGCAACGGGCTGCTGCTCGTGCGTGGCCATGTCGCGCAGGCTGACCTCGCGGTTGGCGGCTTCATCGGGGCCCAGCACGGCCACCTTCGTGGCACCCAGCTTGTCGGCAAGCTTGAACTGGCTCTTCAGGCTGCGGTTCTGATGGTCGATTTCCACCGAGAGGCCGGCATCACGGCACTGCTGCGCGAGCATGAAGCCCGCAGCGCGCGTGGAATCGTCGACGCAGGCGATGAACAGGTCGCATGCCTTCTCGCTCGTGGTTTCCACGCCCGCAGCTTCCAGCGCGATCTTGCAGCGCTCATAGCCGATGGCGAAGCCGAAGCCCGGGGCGGCCTTGCCGCTGACCTCGCGCATGAGGCCGTCGTAGCGACCACCGCCGCCAATGGCGCTCTGGGAGCCCATGCCCTCGATATCCACCTGGATTTCGAACACGGTGCGCGTGTAGTAATCGAGGCCGCGAACGAGCGTTGGGTCTTCGATGTAGCTTACGCCCGCAGCATCGAGGTAGGCCTTCACCTGCTCGTAATGGGATTTGCAATCGTCGCACAGGGCGTCGGGAATCTTCGGAGCGCCCTCCATGATGGCGCTGCACGCCTCTTCCTTGCAGTCGAAGGCGCGAAGCGGGTTGAGGTCGGCGCGACGGCGGCAATCCTCGCACATGTCGGCGGCGTGCTCCTCGATGTAGGCACGCACCGATTCGCGATACGCAGGACGGCACGACTCGTCGCCCATTGAATTGATGAGCAGGCGCATGTTTTCGCGCGGCAGGCCGATTTCCTCGTAGAAGCGCATGAGCATGATAATGCCCTCGGCGTCGATAGATGGCGCGTCGGCGCCAATGCACTCAACGCCTACCTGGTGAAACTCGCGCAGGCGACCCTTCTGCGGGCGCTCGGCGCGGAACATCGGGCCCGCATACATGAGCTTGGCGGGGGCGCCACCCTGAGGCGCCAGGCCATGCTGCGCAATGGCGCGAACCACGCCGGCCGTGCCTTCGGGACGCAGGGAAAGACGGCTCTTGGAGCGGATCTTGCCGCCCTCGAGCAGGGTCTTCAGGTTGTTACCCGAAATGGCGGTGAACATTTCCTTGCCCACCACGTCGGTGGATTCGCCGATGCCGCGCACGAAGAGCTCGGTCTGCTCGAACAGGGGCGTCTCGATGGGCTCGTACCCGTAGCAGCTGAACACGCGCGCTGCCGTATCCACGAAATGACGGTAAAAACGCTCGTCGACGGGAAGCAGGTCTTCGGTTCCCTCGGGTTTCTGGATTGCCATGGTGGCGCCTTCCTTGCTCTACGCATGCGGCCGCGCTTCCGCGCGGCCCGCCGCCCTGTTCGGGACGATTGCACGTTATCGAATGATTGTAGTTCGGCATTCTACCATCCGCGGATGCGCGGAAGGCGAATTCCACTAGAACACGCTACCACCCGACGAAGACCCGCCCGACGTGGCGCCGGAAAGGTCGAACGCCGAATACAGGTTCATCACGTCGGATGACGAGCCCATGAGCATGAGCACGACAAGATCGATGGCAAAGCCGATGAGCATGCCGATCACGCAGTAGCGCAAAGCCTGCAGGCGCCCACCACGGCCAGGCGAAACGAACAGCAGGATGATGAAGCTGAAGATGCCCAGGAAGATGCCCATGCCCACGCAGGCGATCTTCATGAGGGGACTAAGCTCTACGGGTGCGCCGCCATCGTTTCCAAACGGAGGCATAAACGGCCCCTGCGGCCTGTCTTCGGCACGCCAGTCGGCTGGCGGTTCGGGTGCTCCCTGGGAAGCATGAGGCGCGCTTTCCCGCGCAGGGGAAGCGTCATCGGGAGAAGGCGCCTCCGTTGGCTGCGTTTCCTGCTTGCCCTCGCCCTGGTCCCCCGTCTTCATGTCTTCCGCCATAGCCATCCGTTCAACTCGTTACTGTATAGACAATGCATCAGGATAGCTTACCAGCCGGCAACGACACGCATCATTCATCGTTTCGTAAGAATCGCCATTGGGTTTCCCAAGACGCCATCGGAAGGGTTACGCCCTGTTGACACATGAAAAAACAGATGGACGAAACACCGGTTGGCCCGTATGGTGTCAATCATGAAAAAATCCGAAGCGCTCAACATACTCGGGCTCCAAGACGGAGCCACCGACGACGAGGTCAAAGCGGCCCATCGCCAGAAGATCCGGGAAAACCACCCCGACAAGTTCACCGACCCGGAAAAGAAGAAGTCAGCCGAAGATGCCACCAAGCGCATCAACGAGGCGCGCGACGTGCTTCTCTCCCGCAAGTGGGACCCAGAATTCGGCCCCCGCGCCGGCTATGCGGGCACGTACCAGCATCCCTATGGCGGCTCTCGGGGCGGCAGCGCCCAGCAGAACCCCTTCGCTGGGCAGCCGTTCACCTACGTCTGGACCAGCTGGGACGACATCGGAACCAACCGCAGCGGCACGCAGGGCGCCGACCCCTTCGACTTCGTCGACTTTTCGAGCGTCTTCACGCAACGCCCGGTGAAAACGGCGGCGGAAGAAGCCGCCGAGGCGAAAGAAAACCTGAAGCGCACGAGCATCCTCATTGCGGTAAAGGCTGCCATCCTGGGGCTTTGCGCTGCCTTCGGGGGCGTAGCAACGGGCATGTTCGTCTACCTCATCGCCACCATCCTCTTCGCCGTGAGCCGCGAAGTGCGCGGTTGCTCGAGCATCCTGCTCATCCCCTTCATCATCTTCTTCGGGCCGCTCATCATGTTCCTCATGCCCGGATTGGGCGCCAGCATCGGCATGGGCTTGCTCGTGTTCTTCGGCATCGCCGTGGCCTACGACATCGGCACGCTGCGCCGCCTCATCGAAACCTGGCGCACCACGAAAGAGAAGGCGAAGGTCGCGCGCTAACCGTTCGCGCATGCAGAGTGGCGTTTTTCCGCATACGCGCGCGTATGCGCGAGGGCCCTCTTGCGCACGATATATACTTGCTGCATTCACCCCATTCACGGACGGAAGGCAGCTATGGCATCTTTGACCGAACTCCTGAAGAGCAACCCCTATCCGGGGCGCGGCATCGTCGTTGGAAAAGACGTCGTCTACTACTTCATCATGGGTAGGAGCGAGAACTCGCGCAACCGCGTGTTCACCGCAACGAGCGACGGCATTCGCACCGAAGCGCACGACCCCGCGAAGCTCACCGACCCGAGCCTGATCATCTACCATCCCGTCCGCAAGATCGACGGCGCCCTGGTCGTTACCAATGGCGACCAGACCGACACCATCGCCAACGCCGGCGATTTCCGCGCCGCCCTGGCCACGCGCGAATACGAGCCCGACGCTCCCAACTTCACCCCGCGCATTTCGGCCATCATGTACGACAACGGCTCATTCGAGCTGTCCATCCTCAAGCACAAGAGCGGCCGCTGCCTGCGCGAGTTCTTCGCCTACGAAGGCGTCGACGAGGGCAAGGGCTACTTCATCAGCACCTATCAGGGCGACGGCAACCCCCTGCCCACCTTCGCGGGCGAGCCCATCGAGGTCGACCTGCCCACCGCAGACGAAGTGTGGGAGGCGCTGAACCCCGACAACAAGGTTTCGCTGTACGCGAACGTGCACGGCGATGTGCGCATCTTCAACAAGAACCTGGGCGACTAGACGAGAGGAACCATCATGCAGGAATGCGAACTCAAATACGGTTGCAATCCGAACCAGAAGCCCGCGCGCATCTTCATGCGCGACGGCAGCGACCTGCCCATCGAGGTGCTGAACGGTCGCCCCGGCTACATCAACTTCCTCGACGCCCTGAATTCCTGGCAGCTCGTGAAGGAGCTGTCCGAGGCCACGGGCCTGCCTGCGGCGGCAAGCTTCAAGCACGTCTCCCCCGCCGGCGTCGCCCTGGGCACCGAGCTCACCGACCTGGAAAAGAAGATCTACTTCGTGGAAGACGACGCGGAACTCACCCCCGCTGCCTGCGCCTACATCCGCGCTCGCGGCGCCGACCGCCTCTGCTCCTACGGCGACTGGGCAGCGCTTAGCACCACGTGCGATGCGGCAACCGCTGCCTTCCTGAAGGGCGAAGTCTCCGACGGCATCATCGCCCCCGACTTCACGGAAGAAGCCCTGGAAATCCTGCGCACCAAGCGCAGGGGCACCTACAACGTCGTGAAAATCGACCCCACCTACGTTCCCGCAACCCAGGAATACAAGGACGTCTTCGGAATCACGTTCGAACAGGGTCATAACTTCTTCGAAATCAACGACGAACTGCTCGACAACATCGTCACGAAGAACAAGGAGCTTTCGCGCGAGGCCAAGAACGACCTCATCCTGTCCCTCATCACGCTGAAGTACACGCAGAGCAACTCGGTGTGCTACGTGAAGGACGGCATGACGATTGGCGTAGGTGCCGGCCAGCAGAGCCGCATCCATTGCACGCGCCTGGCAGGCGACAAGGCCAACAACTGGTGGATGCGCCAGCACCCGAAGGTACTGGGCCTGCAGTTCGTCGACGGCATCAGGCGCCCCGCGCGCGATAACGCCATCGACGTGTACACGTCCGACGAATACATGGACGTCCTTGCCGAAGGCGCCTGGCAGCAGACGTTCAAGGTGAAGCCCGAAGTGCTCACCGCCGAGGAAAAGGCCGAATGGATTGCCAAGCTCGACGGCGTGAGCGTGGGCAGCGACGCCTTCTTCCCCTTCGGCGACAACATCGAGCGCGCCCGCAAGAGCGGCGTGCGCTACGTGGCCGAGCCCGGGGGCTCCATCCGCGACGACAACGTCATCGAAACGGCCGACAAGTACGACATGGTCATGTGCTTCACCGGCATGCGCCTGTTCCATCACTAGGATCGAGCGCTCAAGCGCAACAAGAAAGCCGCCTCACACGAGGCGGCTTTTTCATGCCCTCATTCCGAAACACGCAGCTTATCGACCCAAGCTTGCATCATGCTTGTCGCGCGCCGCCTGGCTGTAGCGCTCGCGATAGCGCACGTCCACGAGCTCCGCCACGATGGCGATGGCAAGTTCGGCAGGCGTCTTCGCGCCGAATTTCAAGCCGATGGGGCGCTTCACGCGCTCCCACTGCTCGTCGGTGATGCCCTGCGCCTTGCACAGCTCGTAGACGGTATTGTTCTTGCCGGCGCAGCCCATCATGCCCACGTAATGCGCGTTATGGCGCGTAGCCCACAGGCAGCCCTCGGGATCGTGCATATGCCCGCGCGTGAGCACGCATACGTAATCCGCGGGAGAAGCCTCGAGCTCGAACAAGTCGTCGAAGCTACTCAGCAAGATACGCTCGGCCCGCGGAAAACGATCCTCGTTCAAATACGCCGCATCATCGTCGACCACCGTAACGCGGAAGCCCACATGGTGCGCAAGCGCCGCCACTTCCGCAGCCGCATCGCTCGCCCCCAGAAGCCATACGCGCACGCTGCCGAACAACGGCACCGAGCACCAAGTTAGCCCCTCGAACTGCTCGGTATGCATGGAAGGACCGCGCGTGACGTCCTTCATCTGGAACGTATCGCGCGGGGAATACTCCCACGACGCCACGATTTCCTTCGCATCGCTGCAGAAGAACACGCCGCTTTGCCCATTGGCCGAACCCTGTTCCCCGTACTTCTTGGTCACGTTGTTATCGGTATTCGCCTGTGCGGCCGTGGCATCGTACACGACCTTGAAGCCAAGCCAGGCAAGCTCGCCCGCGCGCACCGCGTCGAGCGCTCGTTCGAACGTGGGTATATCGTCGCTCGTGAGCTCCTGGGCAATCGCCTGCGCCGTTGCAGGCGAAATATGGGGATTGCCTTCCGTGGCCTGAACGCTAAAGCAGGCAAACGCCTCTTCGCTGAGCTGCGGAGTCTCCCCCGATTTCAGTGCTTCGATAATTTGCAGCAAGGTTTCCTCGCGCATCGATCCCTCCTCGTGCCATGTACCTATTCTTGTTGAAGGATAACCCTTCCGCCTCTCGCGTCAAGCGGAAAACGAAAAGGGCGGCAGGGCGAAGCCGAATGGCCGCCCCACCGCCCTATCAGGCGTATTCGCTAGCGCTTACGCGTTGGCAATATGGACCTTGCGGTCTTCCGTGACCGTGATGTCGCCCGCCGCCAGATGCGCCAGAACCCACGGATAGAGCTCGTGCTCCACTTCGTGAATGCGCTCTTCAAGCGTATCGAGCGTGTCGTCTTCGCACACGGGAACGGCGCGCTGGGCGACGATGGGGCCCTTGTCGTATTCGGCGTTCGCAAAATGAACCGTGACGCCCGTAACCTTTACGCCCGCGTTGAACGCATCCTGGATGGCATGCGCGCCCTTGAAGCTGGGCAGCAATGCAGGATGCAGGTTCAGCACGCGATCGGGAAACGCGTCGAGCACGATGGGGCCAAGCATGCGCATGTAGCCAGCCATAACCACGTATTCGGCACCCGCGTCGCGGAATTCCGACACGATGAGCGAATCGGCCACGGCGCGGTCGGCGTACACGTCGCGATTCAGGGAAACCGTGGGGATGCCCGCTTCAGCCGCACGCTTCAAGCCGTACGCGTCGGGACGCGAGGAAATGACCTTCACTACCTGCACGTTGAGGTTACCCGCCGCCACTTCGTCGATGATGGCCTGCAGGTTCGTGCCGCTACCGCTAATGAGAACGCCGATCTTCAGGGGCTCTGCCATGATTTACTCCCCGTCTACTTCGTACATGTCGCGGTCGCTCGTGCGCGCTTCGGGCGCAGGAGCCTCGGGAGCAGCGGGCTGCTCTTCGTCGGCGGGAAGCTCGGGGAACAGCGCTTCGGCATTCTCGTAGCGCACGACGCCCGTGCCTTCCACGATTTCGCCCACGCGGAACACGCGCTCGCCAGCAGCTTCCAGGGAAGCCTTCACGGCATCGGCCTGGCTCGGGTCGACGATGAGCACCATGCCCAGACCCATGTTGAAGGTCTTCAGGGCCTCGGTTTCATCGAGCTTGGCAGCGCGGCACACGAACGGGATGATGGGCTCCATATCCCACGTGCCCACCTTCACCAGGGCGTCGACGTTCTTAGGCAGCGCACGGTTCAGGTTCTCGGTGATGCCACCACCCGTAATGTGGGCCAGGGCATGCACGGCACCAGGATTAGCCTCGACGGCGCCACGGACCTGCTTGACGTAGATGCGCGTGGGAGCCAGCATGGCGTCCTGGACGCTCTTGCCGCCCAGGCTAGGACGCGGCAGGCGCACTTCGTAGTGCGTACGGCCCTCGATGCACACCTTGCGTGCCAGGGAGTAGCCATTGGAGTGCAGACCGCTGGAAGCCAGGCCCAGCAGCACGTCGCCCACCTTCACATGCTCGGGGTCGAGCATCTTGGGGCGATCGACCACGCCGACGCAGAAACCGGAAAGGTCGTACTCGTCGGGGTCCATAACGCCAGGATGTTCCGCCATCTCGCCGCCGATGAGGGCGCATCCGGCCTGCTTGCAGCCTTCCGCGATGCCACTCACCACTTCGGCAACCGCTTCGCTCTTCAGCTTGCCGATGGCGATGTAATCGAGGAAGAAGAGCGGTTCGGCGCCCGTGGCCAGGATATCGTTCACGCACATGGCAACGAGGTCGATGCCCACCGTGTCATGCTTGCCGGCGAGCTTGGCAACCTGCAGCTTCGTGCCCACACCGTCGGTGCCGGAAACGAGCAGCGGATCTTCCATGTCCTTCGCAGCGGCGATGGAGAACAGGCCGCCGAAGCCGCCGATGTCACCCACGACCTCGGGGCGATACGTGCCATGAACGGCTTCCTTGATGGCATCCACCGCACGAGCGCCCTCGGCGGTGTCGACGCCGGCCTGGGCATAGGTAACCGTGTCTTCCGCCACCCAGCTCGGCATAGCGGGGGCGTCATCGGCGTGGGCCGCGCTCACGGTAATTCGTTCCGTCATACGTATAAGCTCCTAACTTATCGAACTGGTCTTGTGGCGATTCTTCTCGAAAAAGCCCTTCTCCTGAAGGGGCGCGGGGATTTCCGTAACGTATTCGCCCGAGAAACAGGCGTCGCAGAACCCGGGATGGTCGACATGCACCGCACTGTGCAGGCCCTCGAGCGAAATGAACGCCAGGGAGTCGCAGCCAATGAACTCGCACATCTGCGCGTTGTCCATATTCGCGGCGATGAGCTGGTCTTGCGTGTCGGTGTCGATGCCGTAGAAGCACGGCCAGAGCACCTCGGGGGAAACAATGCGCAAATGAACTTCAGAGGCGCCCGCGTCTTTCAGCATGGAAACGAGCTTCTTGCTGGTATTGCCACGCACGATGCTGTCGTCGATGACGACGAGGCGCTTGCCGGAAATAACGCTGGGCAGCGGATTGAGCTTGATGCGGATGGCGTTCTGGCGCATGGCCTGCGTGGGCTGAATGAACGACCTGCCCACGTAGCGGTTCTTCACGATGCCATCGGCGTACGGAATGCCGCTTTCGACGGCATAGCCCATGGCCGCGGGAAGGCCCGAGTCGGGAACGCCGATGACGAGGTCGGCATCCACGGGAGCCTCCCTTGCCAGGATGCGGCCCATGTCGCGACGCGACTGATAAACGCCCTGGCCATCGAGCACGCTGTCGGGGCGTGCGAAATACACGTATTCGAAGATGCACGATGCGCGCTTGCCGGCAGGAACACCCTGCTCGCTATGCATGCCATCGGCGGAAAAGCGAACGATTTCGCCCGGTTCGACGTCGCGCACGTATTCGGCGCCCACGATGTCGAGGCCGCAGGTTTCGCTGGCCACGACCCAACCGCCATTGGCGAGGCGGCCAATGCACAGCGGACGGATGCCATTGGGGTCGCGGAACGCGTACAGGGAAACGGGCGTGGCAACCACCATGGCGTAGGCGCCCTCGAGAATCTGCATCATGGCGCGGATACCGTCGCGCAAATGGTGCGTGCGCTTCGTTTCCTGGCCGATAACCTTCGCGGCGACTTCGCTGTCGGTGTTGGAACGAAGGTCGATGCCCTCGCCCACCAGGCGGGCGCGCACGGAACCCGTGTTCACGAGCGTGCCGTTATGCGCCAGCGCGATGAGCACGTCGTCGATGGCGGAAATATGCGGCTGGGAGGATTCCCATCCGCCACCGCCAGCGGTGGCATAACGACAATGCCCCACGGCAACGTTTCCACGCAGAGCCGAAAGGGCATTCTCATTGAAGACCTGAGTTACCAGGCCAAGGTCTTTGTACACCATCACCGTTTCGCCATCGCCCACGGCAATGCCGGCGCTTTCCTGGCCGCGATGCTGCAACGCCTGCAAGCCAAAGCACGTGAGACGCGCTACGTCTTCACCGGGAGCGAATACACCAAATACCGCGCAGGCTTCCTCGAGCCTGTCCGGACGCTCGCCCGGCATGACGCTTGTACTCATGCACCCTCCTTCGCAGCGTTTTTCACCGCCGCTGCGTCTTGATTGGTTTCACTACCGCTATTATCCGCATTTGGAACGGCAGTATCGACAACTTGCGAAAACAATACAGCACGACCATTGGTTTCCTGGTAGTCGCACGTCGAAAACGAGAATAGTTTCGTAACGCTGGCCGCATTGGGGAACCCGGACGCCGGTTCTACCACGCTGCGGTCGATCTTGTCCTGCACGTACTGGGTGCATGCCTCCGATGTGGGGAAGTCGGTTTCCACGATGGCATCCCACCCGTCGGTGAGCACGAGCGAGAACGCCTTGCACTCGTAGTTCATCGTGGGCGTGAGCACGTAGATGGTCTGATGCGAATCGAAGAAATCCTGGTGGATGTAGTCGTCGGAAAGCACCGCGAACATCGAGCCGTCGCGCATGTGATGCCCGTAGAGCACGTTGTTCTGGCTGGCCATGTTGGGCTTGTCGAGCACATCGAGGAAGATCGTGCCGCCGCGCGCGGCAAAGCCCTCGCCCTCGCCGAAATCCTTATGCAGGTATTCCTCGTTGTCGGAGCCCTGCACCACCGGGTAGTTCACGTTCGTATCGGGGATGTACACCCATGCGACCACGTCGGGGTTCACCGAGCGCAGGTAATCCCAATCGACCGTGAACTGCGCGAGCGTGGACGCTTCCTTCTTTTCCGCCGTGAATGCGTTCGAGGCGATATCGTCGTAAGCCTTGCTAGCCGACCAATAGCCCCACACGATATACGCGAGGGCGCCAGCGGCCACGATGAACACCGCAAGGGCAACCCAGAAGACGATGCCCCAGATTCCCCGTTTCCGCTTCTTCTTTTCCTGCGATTCCTGCATTTCCTGCGACTCATCGCCTGCATGCTGAGCCATGCGAACCTCCTGCAACCCGATTAGTGCAAACGCGCCTCAAGCGCATCGTTGATGATGCGCAGCGCCTTCACGCGGGCATAGCGCTTGTCGTTGCTCTCCAAGATAATCCAGGGCGCGAACTCGGTGGACGTAAGCCGGAACATATCCTCCACGGCTTCACGGTACTGCGGGTACTTGTCGCGGTTGCGCCAATCCTCTTCCGTGATCTTCCACTGCTTGCTGGGGTCGTCGGCGCGTGCCTGGAAGCGGCGCATCTGCTCCTCGCGGTCGATTTCGACCCAGAACTTCAGCAGGATGGCACCCCAATTGGTGAGGTCGCGCTCGAATTCGTTGATCTCGTCGTACGCGCGCGCCCATTCCGCAGGAGATGCGAAGCCCTCCACGCGCTCCACGAGCACGCGGCCGTACCAGCTGCGATCGTAGATGCCCACATGCCCCGCCTTGGGAAGGCGCGTCCAGTAGCGCCAAAGGAACGGGTGCATGAGTTCGGGTTTCGTGGGAGCCGGGCTGGGATAGATGGTGTAGGCGCGCGCATCGAGCGCTTGCGCAACGCGCTTGATGGAGCCTCCCTTTCCGGCAGCGTCTTGCCCCTCGTACATGAGGATGAGGGGGACGCGCTTCTGGTACATCTCGAGCTCGAGATTGAACAAGCGCTTCTGCTCGTATTTGAGCTGGGTCTTGTATTGCTCGGGATCGAGGCGTAGATGGTAGTCGACGCCCTTCAGCGTGGGATGGTCGCTCACGATGGCGAAGCGCGACGACGCGGGCGCCAACGCTGCCTGGGCTTTCGCCTGGGTTTCGTTCGCAGTGCGCACCGCAGCCTGCTCCTCGGGCGTGCGCGTGCGCTCGTCGGCCTGCGGCTGCAGGTTCCCACCCGCGGAATTGGCTGCGGCCTTCGCAGCCGCCGCTGCATCATCGGGGTTGGGCGCGACGTTCACCGCTTCTTCGAGCGCATTCACGAGCGTACGCACGATGGCGAGGTTCGCGCGGCGCTTGTCTTCCCCATTCAGTACCACCCATGGCGCGAAATCGTAGTTCGTAAGGGGCAGAAGGCGGTCGAAGAACTCGTACACGTCGTTGTAGTTCTTCGTGGCCTCGAGCTCGCCATCCTCCACGCGCCATGCCGTAGCCTCGTTGCTAGCCAGGGCACGCAAGCGTCGGCGCTGCGTCTTCTTGCCGATATGCAGGAAGAACTTCACGACTATGTAGCCATCGTCGACCAGCTGGCGCTCGAACGACTTCGTCGCCTCGACGTAGCGCGCAAGCGTCTCGTCGTCGATATCCCTGCCCAGATGACGCACCGAACCATGCGCGCGCCCCGAGAGACGCTCCATGCCCTTGGCATACCATCCGCGGTCGTAGAACGTCATATTGCCGCGCGGCCCCAGATTTTTCCAGAACTCCTGCATCATGGGGTAGAAGCCCGTGGAATCGTAGCCCTTCTTGGCGAATCGCTTCGCTGCCTTCGCGTCGTAGCTTTCGGTTACGCACACGCTCGTGGCACGCGCGTCGAGGTTGTACAGCAAGTCGGAAATGCGGCCGCCCTTGCCCGCGCCGTTCCAGCCCTCGAACAGCACCACGAGCCCGATGCCCTTCTCATGCGCCTCCTGCTGCAGAACGACCAGCTTATTCACCAGGACGTCGTGAATGGGCTTGTATTCCTCCTTGGTGATGGGCGCCACATTGAAATCGATTTTATCCAGCATCACTTGCTCTCCCTACGCGCCGAATCGCGCTCCAAACAACGGGGCGCCGTCGAGCGGCGCCCCGTACCGTTCAATCCCCTATTCCGATAACCCCGTATCGGGCTCTTCATCTGCGGGCTTCTTTTCCTCGGGCTCGACGGCCACCTGCGCCGCGGGCATGGCGGCGGCAATGGCCGCGGCCACGGCGGGAACCATCGTGGCGGCATCGATTCCCTCGATAGCCTGCACGGCCTGCACGGCCGCCTTCACGTACGGCTCGAGTGCGGCGTCGTTCTCGCTCACGACCTCGTGATTGAGCGCCTCGCGGTAGATTTCCTCGAGGTTGCTCGCCTGACGCGCACGCACCTGTGCACGGCGCGATTCCTGCGCCTGCATGCTGAGCTTCTCGAACGCCGTCTTGCCAGAAAGCTCCTCTTCCTGCGCTGCCTTCGATTCTGCGGCCGCGGCGAGGATGAGAGCCTCGTGCGCATTGTAGGGCGTGTCCTTCTCGCCCAGGAACGCACGCAGCGGCGTATACGTGCCGTCGGCACGCAGTTCGCGCAGCTTCATGTTGTCGTGCATGCACGCATCCATGAACGAGAACACGCGCTTGCGACACGCCTCGTCTTCCACGGGCCATGCGATTTCCACGCGCTTGTCCATATTGCGCGTCATGAGGTCGGCGCTGGAAAGGTAGATGCGCATGCTCTCGCGCGGGCCGAAGCCGTAGATGCGACTATGCTCGAGCAGGCGACCCACGATGGAAACGACGCGCACGTTGTCGGTAAGGCCAGGCACCTGCGGCACGAGGCAGCTGATGCCGCGCACGAGCAGCGTGACGGGCACGCCCGCCTGGCTCGCCTCGGCGATCTTCTCGATCACCTGCTTGTCGGTGATGGAATTCGTCTTGAAGAACAAGCCGCATTCCGCACCCGAACGCGCGAGCTCGATCTGCTCGTCGATGCCATCGAGGATGTTCTGCTTGATCTGCAGCGGAGCAACCCAGAGCGTCTCGTAGTTACGTGAGGCGTTTTCCAGGCCCATGTTGCGGAAGAATTCCATGGCATCGCGGCCGATGCGCGGATCGACGGTGATGAAGCTGAAGTCGGTGTAGAGCTTGGCCGTCTTCTCGTTGTAGTTGCCCGTGCCAAGCTGCGTGATGTGCTGCAGCCCATCGGCCGTCTGGCGCGTGATGCAGCAGATCTTGCTATGCACCTTGTAATCGTGGAAGCCGTAGATGACGTTGCAGCCAGCTTCCTCGAAGCGCTGCGACCATTCGATGTTGTTGCTTTCATCGAAACGCGCGCGCAGCTCGAACAGCGCGGTGACTTCCTTTCCCACTTCGGCGGCGGCGATGAGCGCCTCGGCCAGGTGCGACTGGCTGGCCAGACGATAGAGCGTGATCTTGATTGACACCACGTCGGGGTCGGCAGCGGCTTCGCGCAGGAGCTGTACGAACGGGTCCATGCTCTCGTACGGATACGAAAGGAGCACATCGCGTTCCTGCACCTGCTCGATGATGCGGCGGGAGCGCTTGAACTGCCCCGGCCAGCACGGCGCGAACGGCGCGCTGGTAAGCTGGGCGCGCGTGATGTCGTCGACCATGCCGGGCAAGCCGAACACGAAGCCCATGTTCAAGGGCACGCTCGTGACGAAGCACTGATGCGGCTTCAGGTTCAGGCGCGACATGAGGAACTCGCCCACCGTGGAGGATAGCTTGCGCTTGCTCTCCAGGCGCACCGGGGCAAGGCGGCCGCGGCGCTTCAGGATCTTCTTCATGTGCTCGCGATAGTCCTCTTCGCGCTCGTCGGCGCCTTCGGTGGCATCGAGGTCTGCGTTGCGCGTGACGCAGATGATGTTGGTGTGCTTCACGGTGTACATCGAGAAGACCTCGGCCACGTTGGCTTCGATGGCGTCTTCCAGAAGGACGTAGTTCACGCCATCGCCAGGCACCTTGATGAGGCGCGGGGACTTCGCGGGAAGCGGGATGATGCCCAGAGTAACGCCCTCGGCGCCCTGGTTCTTCACCTTCTTGCGCTGCTCCTTCAGGGCGCGGCGCTCTTCCTTCGTCATGTCCGACTTCTTCTTCGAGGAAGACTCCACCAGGCGCACGACGATGTAGAGCGCGCCGTTCTCCAAATGAGGGAACGGATGGCGCGCATTGATGATCTGCGGGCTGAGGAACGGCGAGACGTTGGTCTTCAGCCAATCGCTTACGTAGGCGCGCTGGTCATCGTCGAGCTGCGCATACGAAAGATGGCGCACGCCCGCTTCGGCAAGCTGGCTCTGCACTTCGTTGAAGATGCGCTCCTGCTGGGGATAGAGCTCGTGGCAACGCGCATAGATGGCGTCGAGCTGCTCGTTGGGCGTCATGTTCGACTTGGTGTCGATGACTTCCTTCTTCAGCAGCGAAAGGTCGGTGAGGCTGCCAACGCGTACCATGAAGAACTCCTGCAGGTTGCTCCAGAAAATGGAGACGAACTGCAGGCGCTCGAGCAGGGGAACCGTTTCATCGGCACCCTGGTCGAGAACGCGTTCGTTGAACGTGAGCCAGGAAAGCTCGCGGTTTTGCATGTACGGACAGCGTGCCGCCATGCGCGCCCGAGCATCGGCGCTTAGAAATTCCGGTTCGCTGAACCCCCCTGGAACGTGTGCTTTCTTTTCCATCATCGGCGTCCTCCTTCTATCTGAAGAAGCGGGTGGAGCTTCGCTTGGCTTCCCCCACTCTCGCCAAAACGCTTTAGCACTCGATACGTTCCAATTCTACCGCTATTCCCCCCTGCCATCAGGCGGGGTTTTGGAAGTTTAGGGGCCATAAAGCGAAAAGCCCCGCCGTGCGGACGGCGGGGCTGGAAACGCGTTGAGAGAGCGGCTGCTACGGAAGGAGCAGCTGGGCAATCTGCACGGCGTTAAGCGCAGCGCCCTTGCGAATCTGGTCCATGACGAGCCAGAAGTTCAAGCCGTTTTCCACGGAGGCGTCTTCGCGCACGCGACCCACGTACACCGGGTCGGTGCCGGCGAGCGCGCCAGGCATGGGATACACGTCCTGGGCCGGGTCGTCCATGACCTCGATCATGGGAGCTTCCTTCCAGGCATCGTAGGCAGCCTGCACGGAAACGGGGCCGTCGAACTCGACGTTCAGCGACTCGCCGTGGCAGCGGATGACGGGCACGCGCACGCACGTGGCGCTCACGCCAATTTCGGGAGCATGCATGATCTTCTTCGTTTCCACGACCATCTTCCACTCTTCCTTGGTGGAACCGTCTTCGAGCATGACGTCGATGCGCGGAATGCAATTGAATGCCAGCGGATGCGCGAAGGCTTCGGCCTTCATGGGCTCGTTGGCCAGGTACTGGCGCGTCTGCTCCTGCACCTCGAGCATGGCGGGCATGCCCGCGCCGCTGGCAGCCTGGTACGTGGAAACCACGATGCGCTTGATGGGGGCGATTTCCGCCAGGGGCTTCAGAGCCACGACCATTTCGATGGTGGAGCAGTTCGGGTTGGCAATGACGCCGTTGTGCCAGCTCACGTCGTCGGGGTTCACTTCGGGCACCACCAGGGGCACGTCTTCGCACATACGGAAGGCACTGGAGTTGTCGATCATCACGGCGCCTGCGGCAACCACGGCCTCGCGCAGCTGCTTGGACACGCTGGCGCCCGCGGAGAACAGCGCGATATCGACGCCCTCGAAGCTTTCGGGGGTCATTTCCTGCACGATGAGGTTTCCGGGCTTCTGCAGACCACAGCCCTCGAACGGAAGTTCCTTGCCCGCGGAACGAGCGCTTGCCAGCGCGCGCACCTCGGCAGCGGGAAAGTCGACGTCGTGGAGGACATTCAGGAATTCCTGCCCCACGGCACCCGTGGCTCCGCAGACGGCGACAACGGGATGAGCGGGCATTTCTTTGGTCCACGCCATGTTTGTAAGCTCCTTCGTGTTCTATCGTGCAGACTGGGAAAGCAAAACCTATCGGCCCTTGTTCTTCTTGGCCGCGATTTCCTCGGCGGAAAGCATGGTCTCCTCGAACACGCTGTCGGCATCGAGGCCGAACGCGGTATGGAGGCAACGCACGGCGAGCTCGACCTGCTCGGCGTTCACCACCACGGAAAGGCGGATGGGGCTCGTGGAGATGAGCTCGATGTTCACGTTGTTTTCCGCAAGCGTGGTGAAGGCCTTGGCGGCAACGCCGGGGCTCGACTTCATGCCCGTGCCCACGATGGAGACCTTCGCGATGCTCTCGTCGACGAGATACTCGCGGGCCCCAACCTTCGGCAGAAGGCGCTCGACCGTAGCGCGAGCGCGCGGGAGATCGGCCTCGGGGCAGGTGAACGTCATGTCGGTGTGACCATCTTCGGAAACGTTCTGAATGATCATGTCGACGTTCACGTTGTTGGTGGCCAGGGAGGAGAACACCTTGGCGGCGATGCCGGGCGTGTCATCCGCATCGCGGATGGTGACTTTCACCTCGGACGTATCGTGGGCGATGCCGGTAATGACCGCCTGCTCCATCATAGGATCGGCCTCCTTGACCAACGTGCCCGGCGCATCGGAAAACGCCGAGCGGGAATGAATAACGACATGGTATTTGCGCGCGAATTCGACGGCGCGGCTCTGAAGAACGCCGGAACCGGCGCTGGAAAGCTCGAGCATGTCCTCGTAGCTGATGACGTCGAGCTTGCTGGCGCGCGGCGCGACACGCGGATCGGCCGTGTAGATGCCATCGACGTCGGAATAGATTTCGCACATATCGGCGCCGATGCCGTACGCAACGGCAACGGCCGTGGTATCGCTGCCACCGCGGCCAAGCGTGGTGATGTCGCCGTTCTGGTCGATGCCCTGGAAGCCCGCGACAACGGGGATGATGCCCGACTCGACGGCATTCTTGATGCGGTCGGCATGGACCAGGCGAATCTTCGCCTTGGCGTGCTCGGTGTCGGTTTCGATGCCCGCCTGACGGCCCGAGAAGCTCATCGCGCGGTAGCCCAGCGTTTCGATGGCCATGGCCAGAAGCGTCATGGAAACCTGCTCGCCGGTGGACAGCAGGCGGTCCATTTCACGCGCGGGAGGATTGCTCGAGAGCGACGACGCCAAGCCAACGAGTTCGTCGGTGGTTTTACCCATGGCGGACACCACGGCGACGACGTCGTTACCAGCCTGTTTCATGGCGATGAGACGGCGCGCGACCATTTTGATGCGCTCGGGAGAGGCAACCGACGTGCCTCCGAATTTAGCTACGATTAGTGCCATCTGGTTCTTTCTGATCGACCTTCGACGCCCCCATCATACCAGTCCCAGACAAGCCGTCCGAAGACTGCGGCACTTTTTCAGACTAAAGTGCACAAACTAGCCGTAACCAGTCATCGTGAAAGTCCTTCGCGATTTGCCGCCACGGGTGTTGCGGGCGAATGCCATGCGGGTATGATGGCAGCACGGCATCACGTTCGCTTAAAGGGGGTTTTCAGTGCTCGAAGTCGTGCTCACCATTCCGTTCTGGTTTGAAATGCTAGCTACCATCACCGGCGCCATTTCCGGCTCGATGAGTGCGTCGCGAGCGCAGTACGACATCTTCGGCACCATGGTCATCGCCATCATCATGGGCCTGTTCGGCGGCATCCTGCGCGATATCCTGCTGCAGGACTACGGCATCTACGCCTTCCAGAAACCCGAGCTCATCATCGCGTGCGTCATCACGGCGTTCCTCGTGTTCTACTTCGGCCGCCTCACCACGTACCTGAACCCCGTCATCGACATCGTCGATGGCCTTTCCGTTGGCATGTGGGCCATCATCAGCGCAGGCAAGGGCCTTTCCGCTGGCCTGGGCATCGTGCCCGCCGTGGTGCTGGGCACCGTCGTGTCCATCGGCGGCGGCGTAATGCGCGACATCATGATGAACAAGCAGATCAGCGCCTTCCGCCCTGGCTCGCTCTACGGCACCGCCGCCCTGTTCGGCACCACCGTGTTCGCCATCATGAAGAGCTTCCACTTCCTCGACAGCTGGTCGGCCATCATCTGCCTGCTGCTCATCATGGGCATCCGCTTCGGCTCGATGGCATTCGGCTGGCACACCACGCCCGCGCACGACCTCACCCAGACGGTCTCCGACGTGGTCGCGCAGCCCGTGCGCACCATCCGCTACAAGCGACGCACGCCCGAAAACCTTGCCGACGAGGCGAAGCGCCGCAAGCGCGCACAAGAAAGCCGCCCCACGTGGCGGGAGCGGCTTCACCTTCGATAATGCTTTTGCGGCAGGCGCCTACACGTTCTTCAGCAGCACCGTGGAAAGAACGTCGGCGACATGCTCGCAGCCATCGCAGCAGTTCTCGAGCTTCAGGAAGATACGGCTCCACACCACCACGCGCATGGGGTTTTCCGCATCGACGGTGAACAGGTTGTGCATGAGCTTCTCGTGCAGCTCGTCGGCCTGCTCCTCGAAGTCGTTCACGGAAATGAGGGCCTGAGCGAACTCGGGCGACTTGCGGAAGTTCGGGAACTCCGTCATGGCGAGTTTCAGCGCTTCGCAGCTCTTGCGGAGCAGGTGCGCCACGCCAATGATGTCCTTGTGCATGAAGTGCACGTCCATCATGTAGAACAGGTTGATGATGTCTTCGATGTCGTCGATTACGTCGTCGAGCGCGCCGGCGATGGCAAGGATGTCATCGCGGTCGATGGGCGTGATGAACGACTTGGCGATTGCCATATACGTTTCGTGGTTCACTTCGTCGGCACGATGCTCGATTTCGTGAGCCTTCGGAATAACCTCGCGCACCGCTTCGGCGGTGGTGAAGTTCTCGATAACGTCAATCAGCAAATCGGCTTCCTGCAAGGCGAAATCGGCCTGCTTTTCAAAAGCCTTGAAGTAATCGTATTTCTGTTTGCGAGCCATCTACTCTCCTCTGGCAGCATACACAAGCAGGTTCCCATTGTAACGTATTTGGATTTCCCGCTATCGCATTAAAACCTGGCATTTTACGGGACAGCATCCCACTATGGGCTTAAAACGAGCTTAATTGTGGGATTGCGTTTTAGAATGCCTCGAGCACGCGACGGCGTTCGTTGCCGATGGACGTGATTTCGTTATGGCCGGGAAGCACGAGGGTCTTGTCGGAAAGCTTGCCGAGCTTGCGCAGCGATGCGCGCATGGCCGTCATGCTGCCGCCCTCGAAATCGGTGCGGCCAATGCTGCCGCAGAAGAGCGTGTCGCCCGAAAGGAGCACGGGAGCGCCCGGGTGCGTTCCGCGCGTGGCGAAGAAGCACATGCCACCCGGCGTATGCCCTGGCGTAAGGATGGCCTTCCACGTGGTGGCACCCACCTGGAACGTCGCGCCGTCCTCGAGCGCATGGTCGACCGGGCACCCGGCGATGTCCATGCCGTAGGCCTTCTGGCCGCTCTCGACGCGCGGCGCGTCGATGCGTCCGCAGTACACGGGCGCGGGAGCCTCCTCCACCAACTTGGCCAGCGCGCTTACGTGGTCCCAATGGCAGTGCGTGATGAAATAGGCGGAAACCTTCGCGCCCTTGCACGCGTCCAGGATGGCGCGAGGCTTCGCGGACGGATCGACCACGATTACGCCGCCTTCCCCGTCGTCGACGAGGTACGTGTTGTTCGCGATGGGACCCAGCACCACGTAGCGAACGTCGACGCACCCGCCCTTCACCGTGCGCGTTTCATTGCCCTTATGGTAGGTAAACGACATGAGTATCCTTCCATGCGCCAGATGGCGCGACTTATTTCGGCATCATACGATGCGCGTCGAAGACGCCTTCGACGGCCTTGAGCTTGGTGAGAATGCGCTCGATGGAGGAAACGCTGCTCACCTGGAATAGGAATCGCATCTCGACCATGCTATCGCGATGCGACGCGGTGGACGACGTGAGCACGTTGGCACCCGCCTCGGAAAGCACGGCCACGACGTCGCGCAGCAAGTTCATGCGGTCGAGAGCATCGATGTGCACTTCCACCTTGTAGGAGGTGGTGCCATGCGGCGAGTTTTCCCATTCGACATCGATGATGCGTTCGGGATGCTCCATGAGGCTCGTGGCATTGGGGCAGTCGTGCCTATGCACGGAAACGCCACGCCCGCGCGTGATGAAGCCCACGATGTCGTCGCCCGGAACGGGGTTGCAGCAGCGCGACAGACGCACGAGCACGCCATCGAGGCCCTTCACGATGATGCCGTTGCTGGGCTTCGCGTGCTTCTTCGTCTTCGGATGGCGCACCGAGGTGAGCATCGGGGGAAGCTTGCCCGTCGAAGAATCGGACTTCCCCAACGCCTTCTCGTCCACTTCCTCGCTGCCCTTGTCGGCCAGAATCTTCAGCAGGCGATTCGCAATGCCCTGCGTGCTTTCCTTGCCCGTGCCCACGGCCACGAGCATGTCATCGGTATCGTTGAAGCCCATCTGGGAGGCAACCGACTTCAGGGCGCGGATGCCGTTCGTGCTGGAAATGCCCAGGCCATGCTTGCGCATTTCGCGCGTGAGGCGCTCGTGGCCTTCCTGCACGTCGGTGCTGCGCGACGCGCGCGTGAAGTACGCCCGGATCTTGCTGCGGGCACGCGGCGTCTTCACCAGGTCGATCCAGTCGCGCGACGGGCCTGCGCTCTTCTGCGTGAGCACTTCCACGCGGTCGCCCATCTGCAATTCGTAGGACAAGGGCACGATCGAGCCGTTCACCTTGGCGCCTACGCAATGGTTGCCCACTTCGGTGTGAACGGCGTATGCGAAGTCGACGGGCGTCGAGCCGGCGCGCAGCTGCATGGCGTCGCCCTGCGGGGTGAACACGAACACCTCGCTGGGAGCCAAATCAACCTTCAGCGATTTCAGGAACTCGCGCGAGTCCTGCGTCTCGCCCTGCCAGTCGACCATCTGGCGCAGCCAGGCAAGCTGCTGGTCGAAATTGGCGTCCCCCCTGCTGGAGCCTTCCTTGTAACGCCAGTGGGCGGCAACGCCGTATTCGCTCATGCGATGCATTTCCACGGTGCGAATCTGCACTTCGAGCGGACGGCCCGCCGGGCCTATGACCGTGGTATGCAGACTCTGGTACATGTTGAACTTCGGCATGGCGATGTAGTCTTTGAAGCGCCCGGGCATGGGATGCCATAGGCTATGCACCGCACCCAGCGCAGAATAGCACTGCGCCACCGTATCGACGATGATGCGCACGGCGATGAGGTCGTAGATTTCCGAAAAGCCCTTGCCGCGCGTGGTCATCTTGCGGTAGATGGAGTACAGGTGCTTCGGACGGCCCATGACCGAGCAGTTGATGTGCACCTTTTCCATTTCGCCGCGCAGGATGTTGATGACATTGCCCAGGTACTGCTCGCGCTCGACGCGGCTTTCGGCAACCATGCGCGAAATCTGCTTGTACTTGTTCGGCTCGAGGTAGAAGAACGCCAGGTCTTCGAGCTCCCATTTGATCTGGCTGATGCCCATGCGATGCGCAATGGGAGCGTAGATTTCCAGCGTCTCGCGCGCCTTGAAGATGCGACGGTCTTCACGCAGGGCGGAAAGCGTGCGCATGTTATGCAGGCGGTCGGCGAGCTTGATGACGATGACGCGGATGTCCTTGTTCATGGCCACGAACATCTTGCGGATGGTCTGCGCCTGCTCGTCGGAAAGGTTCTCGACCTCGATGCGCGTGATCTTCGTCACGCCATCCACCAGTTCCGCAATGGACTCGTTGAACGTTTCTGCGAGGTCTTCCTTCGTGGTATCGGTGTCTTCCACCACATCGTGCAGCAGAGCAGCGGCGATGGTTTCCACGTCCATGCGAAGGTCGCCCAGAACGATGGCCACTTCCACGGGATGCGACACGAAGGGCTCGCCGCTCTTGCGACACTGCCCCGCATGGGCGTCGCGCGCGAACACGAACGCGCGCTCGAGCAGGTCTTCATCCTCCTGCGTTAGATAGGAACGGGTAGATTCCTGCAGGTAGGCAAAACGCTCTTCGGGCGTGCGGCTTTCCGTGACCATTGCGGGGTCGGCCATGCCCGCCGTAGAGCCAATAGCCAGCTCGTAGGCATGCGAACGCCCGATGAGGGCATCGGAGCCATCGGTGAAGCGCGACGCACCGCCATTAGGCTCGCGCGCTTCGCCCAGAAGCTCGTCGCCCACGCCGTTCGCCATATCGTTGCTGTTGGGAATTTCGTTCATACTTACCCCTGGCTTTTCTCGTCGGGCAGAATGGGACGCGCAATGCGCTGGCGCAAGACGGCCACGCTGCTCTTCGTCGCCCAATCGCAGAACGACCGGAAGATGCCAATCTCATCGAGCCCCTCGCGATAGCGCACGCTATCGGTGAGCTCGACCTTTCCTTCGGCCGGGACGATGCGGATGGAGCGCCGGAACCCGGCTTTGTCGGCGCTGTCGGTTTCGATGAGGCCCAGTTCGCGGAAGACGGCGACCGCGCACGCCGCCGAAGCGGCGGAAACGTTCACGCGCGGGTCGAACGCCGCGACTTCCTCAGCGAGCTGCTCGTCGGATATCGCGAAGAACGAATCGCCATGCTCGTTGCCGATGCGCTTCAGCACGCGATAGAACGCACCGAGCGTATCGTGGCTGGGCGTGGCGTCGCCCAGAATGCGCTCGTTAATGGCGGCATCGGCCGAACCGAACAGCAGGTGCACCCAGGCTTCCTGGCCATCGCGGCCGGCTCGACCACTCATCTGGTTGAACTCGACCTCGTTAAAGGGCATGTGGTAGAGAACCACATGGCGGATATCGGGGATGTTCACGCCCTCGCCGAACGCCGACGTGGAGATGAGCACCGAAAGAGCGCCCGTGCGGAACATCTCCTCGACATGCATGCGGTCGGCACGCGTGAGCCCCGCGTTGTAGAACCCAATGAACGGGGCCATGCTGGGAACGAGCTTGCGAAGCGTGCGCGCGAGCGCCACCGATTGCTGGCGCGAATTCACGTACACGACCGTCTTCTCGCCCGAAGCGATGAGGTTCGCGACATACGGATCGCGGTACTTGATGTTGCGCTGGTCGTCGAGACGCAGGTTCTCGCGTTCGGTGCGGTCGAGCACACACTCCCCCACGTTCAGCACGCGTTCGATGTCATGGGCGACATCGGCGGGAGCCGTAGCGGTAAGCGCGAGCACCACGGGGTTTCCCAACGCGCGAACAGCCTCGTCGAGATGGGCATACGCATCGCGATTGCCCGCTTTCGCAAGCCCCACATGATGGGCTTCGTCTACCACCACGAAACCAATGCGCTTCGACTGGGCGAACTCGGCGGCATGGAACGACAGGAACTCGGGCGTGGTGAGCACCAGGTCGACCGCGCCATTCGCAAGGCCGTCGAAGATCTGAGAACGCTCCTCGGGAGCCGATTCGCCCGTGAGCACCTCGACGTTAACGCCGAAGGGCTGCAAAGCCTGGCGCATGTGATATGCCTGGTCGGCGATGAGCGCGCGCAGCGGATACACGAACAGGCTAGCCGTATGCTTGGCGAGCGCGCACATCGAGGCATGCACCTGGAACACGAGCGACTTGCCGCGGCCCGTGGCCATGACGGCAAGGGTGGATTCGCGCTCCTTCAGGGCATCGAGCACCTGGCGCTGCGAGTCGAAGAGTTCGTTATCTTCACCGATGAACGACGCGACGATGGCGCTGCGCAGGGCCTCGGGGTCGTTTGCGGCAAGCTCTTCCCAGGTCTGGCGATTGCGTTCGCGCTCCTCTTCCATGCGGTCGACTTCCGCGTCGTCTTCCTGGGCGGTGCCAGCCAAATCGCTTTCCTCGTCGATGGCGAAGAGGCCGTCCATGTAGTTGCGGTGCTCGGAACTGATGCAAGCCTCGAGCGCACGGCACGTTTGCACGGGCGAGATGGACGACAGCATGGCCTTCACCGAACGGCGGCCACGCCACGTGTCGATTTGCACCTCGAACGCGGCATTCACCACGCATCCGCAGTTCATGAGCTGCGGAATGTTGGGGCAATGGAACATAATGCCCGCGCAGGTATTGCGCCCGTCGGTGAGCATCGTGGAAAGATGGTTCTTGTCGGCGCCCACGGCGCGGCTCTTGGCAAGGGAAACGCTGCGCGCGAGAAGGCGCGGCTGGCGGTTTTCCTGACCGAACGGAGCCATGAGCTGCATCTTCTCGACGTTTTCCAACGTGAGCTCATCGAGGTCGACGCAGGCGTCGATGTCGATGCGCGGATGGAAGTTGTCTTCGGGAAGCGCATCCATGTACTCGCAGAGGCTCTTGGCGAACGCATCGAGGTTTTCCGCGGGAAGCGTAACGCCCACCGCAGCCTCGTGGCCACCGAAGCGCGTGAGCAGATCGGCCGTGCTCTCCACGGCCTTGAACAGGTTCACCTGGCCAACGCTTCGGCCGCTGCCACGCGCAACGCCCTCGTCGTCGATGGTGAACAGAATGACGGGCACGCCATACGAGCGCACGAGGCGACTCGCGACGATGCCCTTCACGCCCTCGTGCCAGCCCTTTCCGGAAACCACGAGCGCACGCTGGCCATGGTAGGTTTCCTGGGCTTGCAGCGTGGCGATTTCGGTGAGCTCGAGCTCGATGGCACGGCGCTGGTCGTTAATTCCCTCGAGCGCGGAAGCAAGTTCGCTCGCCTTGTCGAAGTCGTCTTCCAGAAGCAAGTCGAGCGCAGCTGCAGCGTCGCCCATGCGGCCCGCGGCATTAAGGCGCGGAATGATGCTGAAGGAAAGGGACGTGGAGGCAACGGGATTCTCGAGCGCGCCCGCGCAGGCAAGCAGCGCGGCGATAGCGGGACGGGGCACATCGTTCATGCGCGCGACGCCATCGGCCACCAAGGCGCGGTTATCGCGCACGAGCGGCACGAGGTCGGCCACGGTGCCCAGCGTTGCCAGGTCGGTATACTCGCGCCACAGATGGGGCTGCCCGAAACGGGCGCCCAGAACCTGGACGAGCTTCAGGGCCACGCCCACGCCCGCGAGCATGCTCTGCCTGCAGGAGTCGTCGATCTTCGGGTCGCATACGGGAACGTCGACGGGCACCAGGTCGGCGGGTTCGTGATGGTCGGTAACGAACACCTCGACCCCACGATGCTGGAGCGTCTTCACCTCTTCACGGCAGGCGATGCCGCAGTCGACGGTGATGACCACGTCGGGGCGATACTGCATGAAGCGGTCGATTGCCGCGGCGGTGAGGCCATAGCCTTCGTCGCTGCGACGGGGAATGAACGGCACGATGTCGCCACCCAGAGCGCGCAGGCCGCGCGTGAGCACCGCAGTTGCCGACACGCCGTCGAGGTCGAAGTCGCCGAACACCAAGATGCGGCGGTTCGTGCGCAGCGCCGATTCCATGCCGTCGGCCACTTCCTTCATGCCGGGAATGGCATAGGGATTGGCCCAGTCGCGCGCGAGCGAAGGGGAAAGGAAGTCGGTGGCCTGCTGCGGCGTGGAGATGCCGCGGGCAACCATCGCCCTCGCCATGAAGCGAGGGATGTCGAGTGTTCGCTGCAATACCGATACAGCGGCCTCATCGGCCGCGCGAATGCAAAATCGAGCCGTCATATGCGTAAACCTAACTGCGTCACTGTGTTTCGCAATCCATTCTCGCACAAAGCGGACGGCATTGCCACGAGTGGGGTGCTCCCGTAAACAAAGAGGGGCGAAACGTTCGAACCCGTTTCGCCCCTCTGCTTCGAGCTTAGTTGAATTCCTGCTGCGTCTTTTCCAAGCCGTTCCGAATGAGGAAGGGAACCGCACGCGCAGCCGTTTCCACGCTGGCGCGAAATTCCTCTTCCGCCTGCTTACGCGGACGGGAAAGGACGTAATCGGCAACGCTCATGCGTCCGGGCGGGCGCCCGATGCCGCAGCGCACGCGGAACCAATCGCGCGTGCCGAGCTTGTCGCAGATGGAACGCAGGCCGTTATGGCCGGCATGCCCACCGCCGAACTTCACGCGGATGTTACCGGGCTCGATATCGAGGTCGTCGTGGATGACGATGAGATGGTCGGGCGTAACGCCATGCGCAGCCAGGAGCTGCTTTACGGGGCCACCCGACGTGTTCATGTAGCTCTGGGGCTTGGCAAAGACGACGTCTTCGCCAGCGAGGGCCCCCTTCGAAGTGAGCGCTCCGCACTCGGTTTTCCAATAGCGCGCACCCGCCTCTTCGGCAAGGCAATCGAGCGTGTCGAACCCCGCATTATGGCGCGTATGTTCGTACTCTTCGCCGGGATTCCCCAGGCCAACCACCAGATACATGAATCTCCTACTTCTGTGAATTGAAGAACAGCTTCAAGTCGCCGCCCTTCGCGTTACGCTGCGTTAGAGCATAGCGCATGCGGAGGCCGCGGGCGATAATCCGCACATTCATTGCTTGAATGCACTTCGCCACCTCGGCACCGTGGGGCACGGGAGATGCAAGGCTATGGCCCTCGTAGAACGGGACGACCTCGTAAATGCCATCTTCGCCAACCGTGACGTAATCCTGCAGGTAGTTCGCCTCGATGAAGCCATTCCAGTCGCCGAAGCTCTTCCACCAGGCCTCGCCGCTCTTCAGGGGGAAGCCCAGCGGGTTCTGCATGTTGGAATACCAGGCCTTGATGCACATGAGCGTGAGGTCCCAGTAGCCCTGCACGCGTTCCTGTTCGGCACGCATGGCGTTGAACTGGCCCTTTCCGCCCGCATTGGTGCCAGGCATGAAATTGCCTATGGTATGCGAGAGATACGTGAGGAGCGCGAGCTGCTTGGAGGCGCCTTCTTCGGCACCCGCCTCGAGCAGCGCATCGATGGTATTGAGCGTGCAGGAGCAGAACGAACCCTCGAGCATCTTCAGGGAGTCGGGGCTCCACAGGTACGCGTAGAGCACCGCAGCGGCGCGCGGCGCGGTCGCCTCGTCGAAGACGAACTGCAGGTCGATACCGCCTTCGGTGGTGCCAATCTTGGAGACGGAACCCTTGTTGCCGCTAGCCGCAGCATCCACGATTTCGGCCATGGAACCATCGGAATCGAACGACGTGCCACGCGCCATCTGACGCGCCGCGCACTCGTATTCGATGAGGGCGAGGGCATCGGCCGCCGTACGCAGACGCACCTGAGCGCCCTTCTTGCGCAGGGCATTATACGCGGCGATCTTGTCGGCCCAATCCTCCAGGCCAGCGTAGTCCTCGAAATTGCGCAGCTGGGAGCTGACGTCGTTGAAAACCTGGGTAAAGCGATCGTCGTCTGAGACCATTTCGGCAATCTGCTCGATGAGCTTCTTCGCCGGAACGCCCTCTGCAAAGGCCGCTTGGCACTTCTTCTTGCCATACAGTTTTTCGATGCTGGACCCAGACACGGCAATCTCCCCCATTTCGTGCTCGCCGCCAATGGAACAGATTATAACTCACCAAGTCGCAAATACCCTGATAAGCTAGCAAACGGTCTGACGAGCGCTCGCCCTGGGCCCGCGCGGGCGAAAGACGATATGAGCAGGACGCGACAAAGGAAGCCCCTCCTGCATGAATATCGCGCGGATTAGGCCGACAATGTGAGTGTCAAATTCGCCAAGCGGCCACGCCGCATACATGGAAGGGGCTACCTCATGATGAATGCTACCACGTTCGTAGGTCTCGACGTCCACGCCCGCTCGATTAGGGCCGCCGCGCTCGACGTGATGACCGGCGAGGTAACCAACGCCTCGTTCGGCTACGACCACGTCGCGCTGGCGGAATGGCTCGGGACGCTGGCCCAGCCGGTCAGGTGCGTCTACGAATCCGGCGTCACCGGGTTCGACCTGCAGAAGAAGCTCTCGGCGCTCGGCGTCGACTGCGCCGTCGGCGCGGTCTCCAAGATGATCAAGCCCGCGGCGGACCGCAGGCGCAAGAACGACCGCAACGACGCGGCGTTCCTCGCCCGCATGCTCTCGGTCGGCAACGTCGTGGAGGTGTGGGTCCCCGACGACGGCTGCGAGGCCGCCCGCGACCTGGCGCGCGCCCTCGAGGACGCCCGCGAGGAGGTCACGCGCTCCAAGCAGCTCATGTCGAAGTTCCTGCTCAGGCACGGCCACGTCTTCGACGAGCTCACCCCGACGGGGCGGCGCAAGAAGAACTGGACGGCGGCCTACTGGGCATGGGCGAAGTCCATATCCTTCCCCGAGAAGGCCGACGGCGACGTCCTGGCCTACTACATCGACCGGGTCGAGGCGGCGTGCGAGGAGAAGGCGCGCCTCGAGAAGCTGGTGGCGGCCGAGGCCTCCAGGCCCCGCTGGAAGAGGCGGGTGGACTCGCTGCGCTGCCTGAAGGGCATCGACGTCGCCACGGCGGCCGATCTGGTCTTCGAGGCCGGCGAGTTCTCCCGGTTCGGGAACGCGAGGTCGTTCGCGGCGTGGATTGGGCTCGTCCCCTCCGAGCACTCGAGCGGCGAGAGCGTGCGCAAGGGCGGAATCACCAAGGCGGGCAACCGCCACCTGCGGCGCGCGCTCGTCGAGTCCGCCTGGCACTACGCGAGCTGCTCCGCGCACGGCAAGGAGCTCTCGCCGGGCCAGGCGCCCGACCCGGCCGCGAGGCGGCATGCGGCCAAGGGCGTGCGCAGGCTGGTCGGGAGGCGCGAGGCGCTGCTCGACCGGGGCGTCCACAAGAACAAGGCGAACGTGGCCACCGCCCGCGAGCTGGCATGCTGGGCGTGGGCGATCGGCCTCATGGCCGAGGGGGCGTAGCCGGCGCGGGTGCCGGCGGCATAGAGCCATCCCTCCCGCATCGCGGTAAATCCGAGGCCGTTGGGGCGGACTCCAGTCTCCTTTTTTGCGAGCGCCATCAGGCGCCACCCGCGTCAAAAGACTGTCGAGCGACGAGGCAACCCCAGCCGTAGCAACGGATTGCCCAGCGCGAAGGCGCCATGGGCGGATATTAAACTGCAAGGACGAGCGTCGGAAAGACACGCCGAGGTCGCCGCGACCGGGTGGAGATAGAGGAAGGGCCTGGCCCCGATTGATTGGGGTCAGGCCCGATTTTGCCTCTTGACAATGTCCTGCTCATATTAAAAGGAGCGCCCCGCTCGCGCGAGACGCTCCGGCATAAGCTCTATGCAGACGAGCCTATTCGAACAGTGCGGCAACGCTGCCGTATTCGAAAACGTTCTTGATCGTCTTGGCGAACACGGGGGCAACGGAAAGAACCTTGATCTTGCCGTTCTGACGATCGAGGGGCACGGGCACGGCATTCGTGACCACGACCTCCTCGATGCAGGAGTTCGCGATGCGCTCGTACGCCGGGCCGCTGAACAGGCCATGCGTTGCGCAAGCGTACACGCTGCGAGCGCCCTTGGCCTTCAGCGTATCGGCAGCGGCCACCAGGGAACCCGCCGTGTCGATCATGTCGTCGTTGATGATGCAGATCTTGTCGGACACATCGCCGATGAGCGCGGTGATTTCGCTCTGGTTGTGACGCGGGCGGTCCTTGTGCATGATGGCGATGCTGCTGTCGAGCTTCGTCTGGAACTTCTTGGCAGCCTTGGCGCGACCCACATCGGGGGAAACGACGCAGACCTCGTCGGGGTCCCAGCCCTTGTTCTTGAAGTAGTCGACGAAGAGGCCCATTGCCGTCATGTGGTTAACGGGAATCTCGAAGAAGCCCTGGATGGCGTTCTGATGCAGGTCGACCGAAATCATGTTCGTGGCACCGGCGGCTTCCAGCATGTCGGCCACCAGACGAGCCGTGATAGGCTCGCGGGGAGCGGCCTTGCGCTCCTGACGCGCATAGCCGTAATGCGTGACGACCGCGGAAATGGTGCGGGCGCTCGCACGCTTGGCGGCGTCGATCATGATGAGCAGCTCCATGAGCGCATCGTTGATGTGCGAGCCCGCGACGCTCTGAACGATGAAGACGTCGCAGCCGCGCACGCTTTCCAGGTAGCGCGCGTAGATTTCGCCATTGGCGAACTTCTCGAGCTTCACATTGCCAAGATCGATCTTGAGCTCATTGGCAATCTGCTCGGCGAGCTCGCGATTCACCGACCCCGAGAAGAGCTTCATCTGCTTTTTCATGTCGATGATGTGTGCCATTGCTTCAACCTTCCCAATAGCTAATGACGTGCTTACTGCTGCTCCTGCTTGGGAGCACGGTATCCTTCTTTCACGAACTGGCGCGCGCGGCCCAGGGCCAGGGCGTTATCGGGAACGTCTTCCGTGATAACCGAGCCAGCGCCCACGATGGTGTTCGCGCCGATGTTCACGGGCGCGACCATCATGGTGTCGCTACCCACGAACGCGCCCTCGCCGATGACGGTAGGCCACTTGCGCTCGCCATCGTAGTTGCAGGTAATGGAGCCGGCGCCGATGTTCACGCCGCCAGCCATGGTGGTGTCGCCGATGTAGCTGAGATGCGGGACCTTGCTGCCCGGGCCAATCGTGGACTTCTTGATTTCGACGTGCGTGCCGGCCTTCGCGCCTTCGCACAGGTGCGTTCCAGGACGCAGATACGCGCGGGGGCCGCACGTACAGTCGTTGTCGATAACCGCTTCCACGGCGACCGTTTCATCGATGACGCAGCCAGCTCCCACCGTCGTATCGGTGAGGCGCGTATTCGGGCCAAGCACCGTGTCGGGACCAACCTCGACCGCACCCATGAGCGTGGTCATCGGCAGAATCTCGACGTCCTGCGCGAGCTTCACGTCGGGGCCAATCCACACCGTGGACGGGTCGACCATGGTAACGCCGGCAAGCATATGGCGCTCGTTAATGCGGCGCTGCATAACCAGCGTGGCTTCCGAAAGCTGCACGCGCGTGTTGATGCCCAGGCATTCGCTGGAGTCCTTCGCGCAGAAGCCCAGAACGGAACGGCCCGCATTGCGGGCGATTTCGATGACATCGGTGAGATAGAACTCGCCCTGAGCGTTATCGGTGCCCACCTTCGAAAGCGCCCCGAAGAGGAGCTCGGCGTCGAAGCAGTAGAAACCCGAGTTGCATTCGGCGATGCGCGCCTGCTCGGGCGTGCAGTCTTTCTGCTCGACGATGCGCTCGACCTGGCCTGCCGCATCGCGAACGATGCGCCCGTATCCCGTGGGGTCGGAAGGCTGCATGGTGAGCACCACGACGCCGGCATTGTCCTGCTCGCGAGCGGCAACAAGCGCCGAAAGGGTTTCGGGGGTAATGAGCGGGCTATCGCCCGAAAGAACGAGGAGCGAACCCGTTACGCCCTCGAATTCGGATGCGCACGACGAAACCGCATCGGCAGTGCCGCGTTGCTGTTGCTGCACGACGATGCGCGTGTCGGAAACGATGGGCTCGACGACCTCGCGTGCGTGACCCAGAACGGTAACGACGCGCTCGATGCCCGCATCATGCGCGGCCTCGACGACCCAACGCACCAGGGGACGGCCAAGAAGCTTATGGCTCACCTTGGGATGGCGAGACTTCATGCGAGTGCCTTCACCCGCGGCCAAGATAATCGCGGAAGCGTTCATTCTATCCTTCTTCCTGCGGAATTAATCGGTTTCGGGGGAAAGCGCCGCGCAGATGGCATCGAGCAGTGCGATGGCGTAATGCTGTGCGGAACGGCCTTCGCCGGCATCCTGCCACTGCGCCGAAGGAAGGCTGATGGCGATGCGCGGGGGCGTTTGCACAGCTGCACCCATGGCAGTGCGCAGACGCAGGCCGAGCGTTTCCTCGGAATCGAACGTCACGAAGGGAATGTTCTGCTGAGGCTCTTCCTGCCCCACCACGATCTGAACGAGGAGCATGTCCTCGTCGGGCGCGACAAGCAGGGAATCGGCGCTGACGATCTTCGACGCAGGGTTGGTTGCAAGCGCGAGGTTAGACATGCGCGCCGCAACGGAACGCGTGAAGGAATCGGTGCCGAACAGGCAGAGCGCGTTGCGTTCGAGCACGTCGGAAGCGCGCGCGAACCCAACGTGGACGGCGGCCTGGGGGCCAGGCTTGCCTTCCCACGAATGATGCAGGTTATGCACCGCGCGATACGTGAAAGCGCCGGCAATGCCGTCGGAAGGAAGGCCCATGTTCAGCTGGAACTTGCGAAGGGCGAGTTCGGTATACGCACCGAAGATGCCATCGTCGTTGCAAGCAAAGCCCAGCGCGTTCAGGGCATTCTGAAGCTGCTTCACGTCGTTGCCGTGGAAATACGGCATGCGCAGATAGAGTGTTCGGTCGCCCAGATGGAACGTGGCGTCGAGCAGGGCCGCCCACACCTTTTCGTTCACCTGGGTGGTGCCAGGAAGACCATTCGCCTGGCAGAATGCGGAGACAGCGACGGCGGTTGCATCGTCGTACGTACCAGTTACCTGGCTATCCGCGAGAAAATTAAGTTCCGCGAGCTTTTGCTGAACGTCGAGGACGCCAGCGCCCGTGTCATTTTTTTGCATTGTATCCATACAGCCATTGTAGCGCCGCGGACATGTGTATAACACGCCCGCGGCAGGCTTTCATACGTTCCCTACGAACGGCAAGAGGGCTAGTTGAGGCGGTTGACGAACCAATCGGCCATGGAGATGAGCAAATCGCGCGCGGGCGACGGGCCGACGATTTCCAGCAGGCGGTTCTTCGCGATGCTCGTGAGGTTTTCCGCATAGGAACGGGCGTAGTCGATGCTGCCCGATTCCTGCATGATCATCGTGGCCTCTTCCAGGATGGCAGGGTCCTTCTCATGCGAGCTGAGGATTTCGACGAGCCTATCGCGCTTGGGCGAATTCTGCAGGGCATGTACCACGCACAGGGTACGCTTGCCCTCGGTGATGTCGTTACGGAAATCCTTCTTCGTGGATTCCTCGCTGCCGATGAGGTTGAGCAGATCGTCCTGAATCTGGAACGCAAGACCGGTATCGAGGCCGTAGTTGCGCAGGCCTTCGATTTCGGCTTCGGAAGCGCCGGCGACGATGGCGCCGATGGCCAGGGGCACCGCGCCCGAATAGTGGGCCGTCTTATGCGTTGCCATGACCAAGTAGTCTTCCGGCGTGATGTCGTAGCGCCCATCGCGCGCCCAGCCGATGTCGAGCGCCTGGCCTTCGATGGTGCGGCGCGTCATTTCGGTGAGCTCTGTGATGATGCGGATCTTCGTGGAGTCGTCGAGCGTGGGGTCGAGGGCGACCGTGCCGTTCACAAGCGTGAGCCCCAGGTCGCCAGCGTTGATGGCCAGACCCATGCCCTCGGTGAGGTGGAGGCAGGGCACGCCACGGCGCAGTTCCGCCTCGTCGGCGATATCGTCGTGAATGAGGGCGGCCGTATGGAAATGCTCGATGGCCGCAGCGGCGCTAACAGCACGTGCGACGTCTCCGCCAACCGCACGGCACGCGGCGAAGCAGATGAGGGGGCGATGACGCTTCCCCCCGTTTTCGCTGTATTTGTACAGGGGCCCATAGAGGTAGCGATCCATATCGGGATGACTGCCCTCGGGAATGAAGGAATTGACGACTTCGCCCACTTTGTCTGCGTAATGGTCGAGGTATTCCCCGAACGTGGCAGAATCATAATCGGCGGACGCAAGGAACTCGGCAAAAGCGCGAGCGGACTGTTGCTGTCTCACGATGCGAACTCTTCCCCGGGCATAGGCGGTGCCCGACCCCATCTGCATGTACTATCTTTTGTAACGATGCACGACAAGGGCCAGACTTGATAAAATGCCGTTGCTATGCACCCCTAACACCATATTGTGCATTATAGGATAGAAAGCAATGCATACGCGCCCATGCGCATGAATACGGCGCATTAACCCCACAGACGCATAACGACTCGATACGTCATTCGGTGTATGGGCGCAAACGCCGTTGGACGGTGGGGTTCGAACCCCACCGACGAGGTTTACGGACATGAAATGGTAGGAGCGGTGGGGTTCACGATTTCCGCTTCGCGGAAATCCACGTCTCGCGCCCGGGGCGCTCGACCGAAACGCGGCGGACGCCACACCGTGGCGTCCGCTTGTCGCGTTTCCACCTCATCGGTTCGAACCCCACCGACGAGGTTTATGGACATGAAATGGTAGGAGCGGTGGGGTTCGAACCCACAAGCCCGAAGGCGGCGGATTTTAAGTCCGCTGCGTATGCCAATTCCGCCACGCTCCCGAGTGACTGGCCCCGCAAGGCTTAGGACATGATAGCAGAAGCCTACTTCGACGAAGCGGCCATGATGATGCCCTGCAGAATATCCGATTCGCTTACCGTGAACGCATTCAGGCCCGCGCAATCGAGCACCTGACCCAGGATTTCCATGCCGGCAACGATGACCGGAGCCCTATCGGGCTGCAGCCCCGTAACCGTACGGCGCTGCTCGACGGGCATGGCGGCAAGACGGGCCGTTTCCTGCGCAAGGACGTCGCGGGAAACGGTATAGCCATGCACGCGCGACGAATCGTACGGGTCCATGGCCTCGTGAACGGAAACCACCGACGTGGCGGTGCCGGCAACGGCAACCATGCGCTGCGGCGCGAATCCGCTTTCGGCAAGACGCTCGAAGAATGGTTGGAAGTTCCTACGACACAAGTCGCGCGCAGATTGCAGCTCGTCTTCCGTAGGCGGATCGCCCGCGAGAAGGCGCTCGGTCACGCGACGGCAACCGATATCGAACGAATGCGCCACCAGGGGTTCTTCGCCGCCCACGCCCGCGATGATTTCGGTGGAGCCGCCACCGGAATCCACCACCAGCAAGCGCTCGCCCACGAAATCGCACGACGCGCCCATGAATGACAGCGCCGCCTCGCGCGTACCGGGGATAACGGAAAGCTGAACGCCCTCCCCTTTCAGGATTTCGGCGAACTCGGCGGCATTGGCTGCATCGCGGGAAGCAGACGTTGCCACCGCAGTAAGCGAGACTTCGCGATCGGGAGCCGAGTACGAGGCAATGACCTGCTGATATCCGGCAACGCATGCACGCACGCGCTCCATGGCCTCGGGCTTCAGGACGCCCGTCGCATCCACGCCCTCGCCCAGATTCACGATGGACGAGCGGCGTTCCAAAACATGCAAGCCGCTCTCGTCGACATCCGCAATGAACAAACGGCACGTGACCGTGCCGATATCGATGGCTGCATAGCGACCCATGGCGCTCCTATCCCGAATAGCCGAAAAACGTATCGAGCACCCCCGAATACCATGTGTCGGGAGCTTTGATATCACTTGAAGGCGTGAGGCTCGTCACATCGACGGACGTGCTATCCGCCGAAAGGCCCGAGACGTGCACGGACGTCTCGCCCTCGCGCACCATGCCATACCCCTGGCGTGCGGCATCTTCCATGCCCTCATCGGTGGAGAGATTGGCAACATCGGACTGAAGCTCTTCGTTCTCCTGCGAGACGATCACGTACTCGGCCTCCATCTTCGCCTGATCGCGAACGGCCGTGTAGTAATCGCGCGCGGGGGAATACAGGAAGACGGCGCAAGCCGTGATGCAAGCAAGCACCGCGAGCGGCACGGCGACGGCGAGGCGCACCTTGCGAGCCGCCTGACGGGCGGGTGCGGAATTGGCACGCTGCATGCTGGAACGCTCATTCTGCATGCGCGCCGACTTGCGATGCGTGGACCCCATCTGACCGCGGTAGACGGCGGCACGGGGACCCGACTCGGACGGCGTCGACGGCTGCTTCTGCTCGAAGCGATCGAATGCACGCGACGCCTTCTTCTTGCGCGCATCATGACGATGCTTCTGGAACGCGCTCTGCTTGCGTTCCGTACGCTCGGCGCGAGCAGGCTCAGCATGAGAGCGTTCGCGACGCGATGAAGCGCGGCGGTTGGAACGGGATGCGCTCGCAGAACCGCGAGACGACATGCGCGACTGAAGGCGCTCTTCGGCAGAGGCGCGATAGTCTTCGCCCGAAGCGAAGCGCGCACGTGCGCCGGATGCAGATGATACGGAGGAGGTGCGGGAGCCTCGACGTGCGCGAGAAGCGGATTTCGCGGTTTCGAAATCGACGATATGCGCTTGGCTTGACACCTGAACAGACCCCTTGAGCATCGTAGTTGGTTTATAGTGCGTGTAATGCTTCGGTGCGTTTATCTTATCACGCACGGCGATGGGCATTCCACCGGGAAGGCAAATCGGGCCTGAATTCATAATCGAGTGGCGCGCAGCCGCGGAACAGGCTATCTACCTGGTGCGATTCATTTTCAGCCCACTACATGGGAAACGTACGAATTCAACACTTTTGAAAAGAAAAGGCACCCGCACGCACATATGCGCACGGGTGCCCTGCAGTTGCGAAATATCGCTTGCTATTCTTCTTCCAGAGCAGCCGCGATTTCGTCGGTGATGTCCATGGTGTGGTACACGCTCTGGAGGTCTTCGAGCTCTTCCAGACGGTCGACCAGACGCATGACCTTCTTGGCGTCGGAAGCGCTTACCTGGGTAGGCGTGGTTGCTTCCATGATGAACTCGGCGCCCTGCGTTTCAACGCCCGCAGCCTCGAGAGCCTTCTTGACGGCCATGAGGTCGGTGGGAGCGGTGTAGACGATCCACTGCTCGTCGGCGTCTTCGTAATCCTTGCCGCCGGCTTCGTCGACGGTCATCATGAATTCTTCCTCGTCGCCAGCAGTGCCGTTGGGCTTCATGCCCTCCTTCTTGCCGCCGTCGATTTCCTTGGGAACCATGATCTGGCCCTTGCGCTCGAACATGAACGCAACGGAGCCGCTGGTGCCCAGGTTACCGCCCGCATGCGTGAACGCGCTGCGCACATCGGCAGCCGTGCGGTTGCGGTTGTCGGTAAGGGCTTCGCAGTAGATGGCGATGCCCGCAGGACCGTAGCCCTCGTAGACTACCGACTCGTAAGCGGCGGCGTCTTTGCCACTGCCAAACGCCTTATCGATAGCGGTCTTGATCTTATCCTTGGGAAGAGAATAGCCCTTCGCCTTTTCGATGGCGGCCGCCAGGGATGCGTTGTTGTCGGGGTTGGGGTCGCCCCCTTCCTTAGCCGCAACGGTGATGTTGCGGGAAAGCTTACCGAACAGCGCCGAACGCTTGGCGTCCTGGGCCGCCTTGCGGTGCTTGGTGGTTGCCCACTTAGAATGCCCTGACATAGCACTCCCTTCGAATACTCGTTGATGCTCAGCGTGCGCACATGCGCAAAACGCAATTGCCTAGTGTAGCACACCCTACGAACAACGCGCCCCAGCGGCCCATGTCTACAGCGTACGTACAGACAAGGCTGGGGCGCGTGAACGAATGAGAGGCGTTTACCGTGGGGCTAGCGCTAGGCACGCTCCCACAGACCGCTCTTGCCGCCATCCTTCTTCAGCAGGCGAACGTCCATGATTTCCATGCCGCGGTCGACGGCCTTGCACATGTCGTACACGGTAAGGCACGCAACGCTGGCGGCGGTAAGCGCCTCCATCTCGATGCTCGTCTTTCCGGTTACACCGAACGTCGACGTGATGTGAATGCCAACGCGGCCATCGGCGCGATCGCCCGCATACACGGGAGTGCACTCGACCTTCGATTTCGTGATGAGCAGCGGATGGCACATGG
>NZ_JAZZJS010000080.1:0-14299 GCF_056180635.1 Denitrobacterium sp.
GGCAAGCATGGATTCGCGTTCGTTCGTACCTGTCTTTATGCAGGTGAAATCGTTGCTGCCAAGCCTCTGCCCCGAAATGGGCGCGTCGGCAGCCGCGGCGTTCAACGTAAGCAGCATCATGTCGTTGGCGGTGGACTGGTTATTCTTCATGCCACCCGATGATGAGAAGAACCCACTCGTGAATACGCCGCCGCCCGGGCCGAACAAGCCCGACGGCGACACGAACGAGGTATTACTCATGCCGATTTCCGTCGCGCGCTCATCCATGGCGCGCAGCGCGTTCGTCATGTCGCCCCAAGCGGTACCCGAAGCACCATACCGCGCGCGAGCGACATAGCGCGCCAGCGCATGGGCGTATGGATTCGACGACGTGCGCATGCATTGGGCCTCGATCTTGGCTGCGCTTGCCGTATGCCACGGCTGGTTTTCGGGCGTATCGAACGGCGCGGCGATCTGCGTGTCATACGAGGAGAGGCTCACCTGGCTATCGTCGTCCAGGTATTCGCTGGCCAGCCAGCACGTGAGCAGCTTGGTAGTGGAGGCAATCTCGCAACGCGTATACGGGTTCTTCTGCGCAACCACCGTGCCATCAGCCGTGGCCACGAGCACGCCGTAGGCGCTCAGCGAAACGGGCAGGTCTACGGCGGAATCGTAGTTGAGCGAAACCAGGTTTCCCCAAGGCACTTCAGGCTCGGCCACGCTCCAGGCAATCTGCAGCGGAGAGGAAGAGCCGTCTTCCCATACATGATTGGCATCGGGCGTAACCACGGCAACGTACTCCCCCGGCTCGACAGCGCTGCCGTCTTCCACGGTGTAGCCATCGCCCTCGGGGACGCCCACTTGGCTGGTCTTGCCATCTGCCACCAGACCCGATACGGGCTCAGGTGCGGCGATGGGAGCGGGCGCGATCTTCGCCTGGCACACGACGGTGGCGTCCTTGTAGTTGCCGCCGCCATCGACCGTCATCGTTACTTCGTAGCTACCGGCATTGGTAGCCGTAGGGCGTTCGGATTCCACGCCATTCACGCCATAGGACACGGAAACGCCTTCGGGTACTTCTTGCGTAGAAACGAGCGACTGCTCTTCGCCTGTGAACGTGGAATCGACCGTGCAGGCCGAGACATCGAGCGTTGCCTTATCGATTTCCCAGGTCACGCACTTGGGTTCGGTGCTACCGTCGGGCCAATGACGGCCCTCGCGCAGCGTGGCGGTAACCGTATACTCACCGGCGTTCGTGGCATCCACCTGACCCGACAGCGTATAGCCCTCGGCCTCCGAAACGCCTTCCTGCGCCGAGCCGTTATAGGTAAGGCCGCTTGCGATAACGGGCATGGGAACTTCGGCCAGCGCATACGCCGCAAAAAACAGGCCAGCGCACAACGCCAGGGCGCCGACTGCCACCGCCCATTGAAACGCATTCTTTCGCACGAAGCCACTCACGAAACACCCTACTGCACGTAATCCCAGAGCCAATTGACGATGGCAGTGGTCTCCTTCACGTCGGTACCGCCCTGGCTGGAAGTGTGGTCGGCAGCCATGAGGGCGATGTAGTACGTCTTGCCCTTTATTCGTATCATCGAAAGCATGGATTCGCGCTCATTCGTTCCCGTTTTGATATTCGTGAACTTATGCGGGCTGCCAAACGTGTTGCCCACGATATGCGTTCCCGCCGGCACGGCATTCAGGGTAAGCAGCATCATGTCGTTTCCCGTGGATCGATTATTCGTCATGCCCTTGGAATTGCTGCTGAAATCCTGCGTGAAGTTGCCGTTCTTCGGGCCAAACAAGCCCGAAGGCGAAACGAACGTGGTGTTCGTCATGCCAATTTCCACGGCGCGCTCCTGCATGGCGCGCACGCCATTGCGCATGTCGCCCCAGTCGGTGCCCGTTGCCCCGTACTTTTCCCGCGCCACGTAGCGAGCGAGCGTGTGCGCATAGGGGTTCGACGACACGTACATGCACTGTTTGGCCACGACTGATGCCGAATTGGTTTTCCACGGCTGATCGCGATCGTAGGCAAACGGCTGGGCGATCTGAATGTCGTAATCGGAAAGCGTGACCTGGGCATCCCCCAGGCTCTCCTGGGCGAGCCAGCACGTCATGAGCTTCGCCGTGGAACCCGTCTCGCACTTCTTATTCGGCGATTTGCTGGCGACGACCACGCCGTCTTCGCGCGCCACCACCACGCTGTATGCGGAAACGGAAACGGGCAGGTTCACCGCCTGAGAGTAATCGAGCGACGTGACGTAATCGTTTTCGGGGGCTTCGAAGCCATACCAGCCAATGCCCTCTGCGTTCCAGCCCTTCGTAACGAGCAGGTCGTTTTCCTGCGCGCTGAGCGTGTAGTTGTGAGAACCCGCAACGGCATTGGGGTTGTACTGGCGATACAGCGCCTTGCCCTGCGATGAGCTAGCCGACTTCCAGCCCACGCCCTCGTAATTCCAACCAAGGGAAACCAGATGTTCCTTCTCTTCGGCGCTCATCGTGTAATGGTGGTCTCCCGCATTGGGGTTGTACAGGCGATATACCGACGCACCGGAAGCGGGCGCAACCCAGCCGACGCCCTCGTAATCCCAGCCGAGCCGATGGAGATTGCTCATCTCCATCACGTTCGCCGTATAGAAATGCTCTCCGGAATTGGGGTTGTACAGGCGATACATCTTCTGGTCGTCGGCGCCGTACGCCAAGCCCGGAGCAAAAAGCGCAAGAAAAAATGCCGCGGCGGCAAGGGCGCCCAGCAGCATGAGTTTCTGATTCGAAGTGCGCGCAGCGGGGTTCATTCCGCATCCCCCTTCGCGTATCCTAGATACGCTGTCCCAGTTCCCATTAGCGGTACTATACGACAGTATTCTGAAGGAATAAGGGAGGAAATGGCATGCCCACACATGCATTTGCGATATGCGCCTACGGACAATCCCCCTACCTGGAAGAATGCATCGCCTCGATCGAAACGCAGAACACTCCCGCCGACGAGGTCTTCATCGCGACGTCTACCCCCAGCGCATGGCTCGAAGACGTGGCGCGCAGGCATGGCCTGCCCCTTCACGTAAACCCGCAGCGCCTGGGCATTGGCGCTGACTGGAATTACGCCTACGCGCAATCTAGCGCCAAGTACATCACCATCGCGCATCAGGACGACGTCTACCTGCCCGACTACGGAGCACAAGCGCGTGCCCTACTTGGCTCCACGCCCGATGCGCTCATCTTCTTTTCCGATTACGCGGAAATACGCAACGGGAAAACGGTATACGACGGCGTGCTCCCCCGCGTGAAGCGACGCCTGCTCGCACCGCTCGCGAACGGGCGCAATGCCCACAGCATCCGCGCTCGACGACACGCTCTGGCCTGGGGAAATGCCATTTGCTGCCCCTCGGTGACGTTCGTGCGCGACGCATGCCCCAACCCGCCATTCCACGAAGGCATGAAAAGCAACGTCGACTGGGATACGTGGGAGCGCATCTCGCGCTTGGACGGGGCGTTCCTCTACGCGAATGAGCCGCTCATGCTGCATCGCGTCCACGAGGGGTCCACCACGTCGGCCCTCATCGAGGAGAACACGCGCGGTGCAGAAGACCTGGCCATGCTGAAGCGCTTCTGGCCCGCCCCCATCGCGCACGCCATCGCGCGCGTATACGCGCGCGGCGAAAGCGCAAACGAGCTCTAGGGCTATTTCCGCAAGCGCAAGGCCACGTCGAAAAGGCGCGGATGGCGCACGAAGAGCCATGTGGCAATGCGCGCCGAGCGACTATCGCCCCGCGGCCTGCCCATGCGAGCATACGCATCCCCCCGCCACGACGGCACGTGAATATCGAGCCACGAGCGAAGCAGCTTCGCCCGCTCGGCTGCCAACGCGGCGCCGTCGCCCCCGCGCGTAAGGAAGAGCGAGAACACGCCCAAGCGCACCATCATATGCACGAACAGGGCATCTTCGCTATGCGGATGCCCCACACGCGTTACGAGGGAGCTCATGGCGCGGTCGAACTCGAGCCCATCCGACGTACGCTGACTCGTATTCGAGACGCTTTCCGGGTTCATGAACCAGTTGTAGCCGCAATACGGCACGACCCGCGTGCGGCGTGCGGCATAGATCGCGGGCACCGAGAAATGCAGGTCCTCGTACACGTTTGCCGAAAGGAACTGCAGGTCGTTTGCGAGAATAAACTCCCTGCGGTAGAGCTTCGCCCACGCCGCCAGAACCGCGAAGGGCGCCCACTCCTCGCCAGGCTGGGGCACGACGCGGCCGCTGATGGAGCCATCGAGACACGGACGCTGATATCCGCTGAATACGATGTCGGTCCCATCCTGCGCATGCGGCACGAGTCGCTCCAGAAAATCGGGGGCGAGCCAATCGTCGTTATCCAGAAAGGCGACGTAGCTTCCGCGCGCCACCTCGATAGCGCGGTTGCGCGCGGCCGCCGCTCCCGCATTCGTGCGATGTTCCACGCGCATGACCTGGGGATGCTTTTCGGTATACTCGTCGAGAATGCGTACTGAGGCGTCGGTGGAGCCATCGTCTATCGCAACGATTTCGAAGGAGCGATACGTTTGCGCGAGCACGCTATCAAGGCATCGCGCCAAGTAGCGTTCCGCGTTGTACACGGGAATGAGAACCGATATGAGCACGCTGCCGGTCATGCGCCTACCCACGGCCATAGAGGTCGCGCGTATACACCTTGTCACGCACGTCGCCCAGTTCATCGGTCATGCGGTTCGCAGCGATGACATCGCTTTCGCGCTTGAACTTCTCCAGGTCGTTCACCACATCGCTGCCGTAGAACGTATCGGCGTCGAGCGTAGGCTCGTACACGATCACGCGCGCGCCCTTTGCCTTCACGCGCTTCATAACGCCCTGGATGGATGATGCGCGGAAGTTATCGGAGCCCGTCTTCATCGTAAGGCGGTAGATTCCCACGGTAACCTGCGACGCCGTTTCGCTCGACCAGCCAGCTTCCTGCAGCACGCGATCGGCGATGAAATCCTTGCGCGTGCGATTCGCCTGAACGATGGCCGCGATGATGTCCTGCGGTACATCGGCGTAGTTGGCCAGAAGCTGCTTCGAGTCCTTGGGCAGGCAATAGCCGCCGTAGCCGAACGACGGATTGTTGTAGTGCGTGCCAATGCGCGGATCGAGCCCCACGGCATCGATGATCTGCTTGCTGTCGAGGCCACGCGTTTCCGCGTACGTATCGAGCTCGTTGAAATACGCCACGCGCAGGGCCAGGTACGTATTGGCAAAGAGCTTCACGGCCTCGGCCTCGGTGGCGCTCATGATGCGCGTGGGAGTATCCGCATCGAGGCTACCTTCCTGCAAAAGCGACGCGAACGTCTGCGCGTGCGCGCGAAGCGCCTCTTCATGCGCACGGGCGGGGACGCCCACGATGATGCGGCTGGGATGCAGATTGTCGTAGAGCGCGTGGCCCTCGCGCAGGAATTCAGGCGAGAAGAGGATATTCGCACCGGGATGCGCCTCGATGAGCGACTGGGTGTACCCCACGGGAATCGTCGACTTGATAACGATGGGCACCTGGGGATTCACGGAAAGGACGAGGTCGATGACCTCTTCCACGTGACTCGTGTCGAACGTATTCGCCTGCGAATCGTAATCGGTGGGAGCCGCGACAAGCACCAAGTCGGCACTGCGATACGCCGAAGCCCCATCGAGCGTGGGGTTCAAATCGAGCTCGGCCGTGGCCAGATAGCGCTCGATCTCATCGTCGCGAATGGGCGAAACGCCCTGACTGAGCAGTTCAATTTTCCGAGGCACGACATCCACTGCGTCGACATGATTACGCTGCGACAGCAGCACGGCCAGCGAAAGGCCCACGTATCCCGTTCCCGCGACCGCAATTCTCACGGCAAATCCTCCCTATTCCGCAACATACGAGCGATCGACCTCGTAAAGTCGCATATCGCCTTCGCTCAGCACGACGTTGAAGCCTGGCGTATCATCGGTGATTCCCTCGATGCCAACCCAGTCTTCGGCCTCGTAGCGCTTTTCCACCATAGTACGATTATCGGCCCCCGCATAGTCGAGCAAGAGCACGTAGCGCACGTTCAAATCGGAAACGGCCTGCTGGACCTCTTCCGACGTCGCAAGCTCCGAAAGATGCAAGCGCAGAAGCTTATCCTGGTCGGACGTGCCAACGCCGTTCTTCACGCAGCGGCGCCAGTACGTATCGAGCCCCTCGACGCCATAGCTCCAGCAGCTGCCATCGTTGGGGAGGTTCACCACGAGCGCCCCCTCGGGAACAATTTCGGCGGCCTTCTTCACGAAGGCGTCTTCCTCGGACGTGAATCCAATCGACCAGGAATAATTGGTCGTCAGCTGGTGGCGCACCGTCATGAGGCCCATGCGAATGTCGCGCTTCTCGCTGAAATACACGTGAAGCGGGGCGAACTGGCAAATGAGCATGGCGACTACGACCACGGCCACAACGGCACGCGAGACGGCCTTGCCGGCCCCCTCCTTGCCACGCACGCGCCCCACCAGGGCGATGAGCGCCTCGACGAGCCACAGCAACCCCATTCCAGCAAGCGGGATGGCGAAAAGCGCGGCCATGGCGCCCGTGCGACGATAATCGGAATACCAGAAGCCCGCAAGCAGATGCTTGATAGGCCAGTCGGTTCCCACATCCACGAAGTAAATGAGCATCGCGCAGGCGAACGCGGCAGTAAGCCACAGATAGCAACGGTTTCCCTTGCGGCACGTGCGGATGATGCCCAAGAGCACGATTACGCTCAGGAAGGGCTGAATGCCGCCGTGCGTGCTGAACATGAACGTCAGGCCGGAAGCGACGCCCTCGGCCAGCGATAGCGTGGCAGGCGTATCGTAGCCAACCACCGCCTGCAGGGGCGGGGCGAAGTAAAACGCAACCCACACCAGGCATGCAGCCACGAGCAGCGCGGCAACGCCCAAAACGCGCCTCTTCGAGAACTGCGCCCGCCTGGCGCCCAGGGGAAAGAATATGCGCCACGACGCATACGCGACGGCTAGGATGCCGAACGTGAACACGCCATTGGGCTGGGACGCCGCAATGGTGGGCAGGGCGATGACGAGGCATGCAATCCATCGCGCGCGACTCGCCGCTCCCCCGGCATCAATCGCCCGCGCGAGGAACACCAGCGCGAGCATGACGAAGATCCACGAGAGCAAATTCCCAAACAGCTGACCAAACACCAGGAAGCCCCACGGGAACCCGCAGAACGCCGGGGTCACAAGCGCGCCCGCATAGGCCACGCGCGCCTTGCCTGGAAAAATCTGACGGAAGAAAAGAAGCATGACCAGCGGAAACACGAATGCCATCACCGCAACGATGGTGGCATTGTTCGCAAGGGAAACGTTATCGCCAAAGAACGACGCGACGAGGGCGGAAACCACATGCCAAGCCGCGGGATAATAACCGCCCGACACGCCATGATCGAGGAAGGACGAGCAGTTCAAGATGGAATACGACCCCGAGTCGAGGAAGCCGCGAATGACGGCGATATGGTACGCAGTGTCGTCGCTGCGGGAAAACGAATCGGGACCGTCGATCGCCGTGAGGAACACGACAACCGTAACTGCAAGCGCCACGCCCACGTAGAGCAGAGCCTGACGCGCGATGTCATTCGCGTCATGCGACCCAGCATTTACCTGCGACGATGCATGGACACCATGAACCCGCACAGGGCGTACGGCCACGCGCGAAACGCCCAGACAAACAAGGCATGCAAGCAGAACGGCCACCGGGAGCGCATACGCGGGAACGCGCAAGCCCGCCATGTGAGCCACGATGCCCACGGCCACCAAACCCGCCACCGAAAACAAGGGCGCCGAGGCAATCGCGTCGAAGCGCTCGAAACGCAACGCGCGCGCGAAAAGAAAGCCCGGCACGTACAGCATGCACAGGCACAGCAACGTAGCCAATAGAAGCTCAAGCCACATACAGATCCGTTCCCATATCCCCTAAACAGGCGCGCGAGCGCCCTACACTCTGAAGTTCTATCTTAAAACACCGCAGCGGCCGCGCAGGCGCCATTCCCGCAAGCTACGCCTCGGAAACGGCCGACGCCAGCAAGACCGCGTAGAATCGCAGATACATATTACGCGAATGGGCTAGCGTCGCCATAGCAACACCCGTCGCGCAAGGGCGTAGGTGCTTGTCGAGAAAACCCACGTATAGCTTTCGCCACTCGAGCGCGCTCAGCGAATCTTCCCCTTCCCAGGCATCGGCTTCCGCATGCAAGACATAACCCGCATAGTCGAGCTCGCTCGCCAGCACATCCACCGAGGCATTCACGCCGTCCTTGTTACGCAATCCCAGCTCGCGGTACAGTTCGCGCACAGCCACAACCTCGCCTCGCCTATCGGCCTTCGACCAATGACGCCCTTCCAAGCGCACAAGACGCGGATAGCTCCAGAAGAGGCGCGTGCATTCCGCGCGTAACGCTCGACCAGGAGAAAGAGGCGATTCCTCATATCCATCGGGCACGCAGTGGGAATCAAGCCACTCGGAAGGGAACCCCTCCGCGGCAAGCAGCGTCTCGAAATCCATATGCGCATCGTCCGCCAAGGAGCGGCACAGATCAACGGCATCAAACGAAGCAAGCTCCTCAGATGCCTCCGCGGAAGGATATCCAAACACCTCGGAAAGGACGCCGCAGAGCGCGGCACGCGTGCGAACCCGCAGGGCAAAGGGATGAACCCTCTCGCCCGCCTGCGAAACAAATGAATCCATGCAAACCTACTCGAAAAGATACAGCATATATCCGGCGAGATTCCGAAAGGCGTCGAGCGCCTCGGGGTCGCGTCGAGAGCAATCATCCGAAAACTCGGAGGAAAAGGCGGCCACGATGCCTTGCAGGCGCTGAATGCCGCGCGCGGAAATCTCATAGCCGCCCTCGTAGCGTACCAGACCCTTGCGAACCAATTCCTTGAGCTGGAATTCCACGACGAAATCGAACAGCGTCACGCGTGCTGAAAAGTACGAGACATCCTGCGGGATATCGCGCGAGACCATGATGCAGAGCAGCGCCACCTGGAGGGGCAGCATGCCGGAAACCGAACATGACCGAGCGAACAGTTGCCGGTAGCGGAACAAGGCCACGAGAATACGCGAGGGAAACATCGTCATGGGACGCCGAGAAGAATCGAGCCTTGCTATCGCCTGAAATTGGTCGATGAGCACGCCGAAGTCGTCTTCCCCCACATCGGGATTCGCCCCAATGAGGGAAACGGCTATTGCTTCATCAGCCAGGCTGATGCGCGTCTCGCCCTTCGTGGTCGTCTCGCACGCAAACGCGCGCTTGTCAGAGCGGCTGCGCCTCCTGCGTACCAACTCCCGCTCCTCGAGCAGCGACACAAGGAACTGAGGGTTCTTAACGAACCTGAATTCACGCTCCAAGTCGTGAAGAAGAACCCCCTGCTCGGATTCGGAAATGCAAAGCAACATGGCATACTCGCCAAGGGACAGGTCGGCCACCTCATGACACGCGAGGTCTACCGTCGCACCCATGCGCTGGACCACGTACATGAATCTATCGTCGAGCAGAATATCGCCATTCGGCATGCCGCATCATCCCCTCCCGCATTGCCGCATGCGCAATTGTCTCACGACACGGAAGCTACAAGCCAAGTCTCTTCTTGCAAAGGCGGCAAACAGGTTCGCCGCGCGACGAAAAGTTCGGAAGCCCACATCGTGGGCAGGATTCGGCCTCGCATTCGAAGCACTCCACCTCCTCGAATGGCGCAGCATTTGCCGCACGGTTTCGGCTGATAGCGGCAGCGGGGCACGACATGAGGCACAGTCCGCACTCCACGCACTTGCCAGGCGTGAACGAGTAGCGGAATCGACCGTCGCCAAAACCATGCACAATAGTGCCCGAAGGGCAGAGCTGCATGCAGATGCCGCACGCCCTGCATGCATCTCTGTTCACAATATGAACTGGCCAGGAGAACGCGGCATCTTCCCCCTCGTGGTCCATCGCATTCCACACTTCCGCCAGGCGCATTCGCCATTCGGGAACGTGCTTTCGCAGAGCGCGCAACTCAAGGGGCTTGCGCTTTTCGGGCGGATTGTCGCGCATGGATACTAAAATCGAATGGAAGATGGCGCGCACATTCGGCGTAGGCACGTTCTCACGCCGAACTTCAGACTCGCTATCGGGAGAAATCGGAGCCTCGGGAAGGAACAGCGGGCGCGATTCCCAAAGATGCTCCTCCCTGCCGCAATCGCGCAGAAGAGCATGGGCATCCTCGAAATTGCGACGCATGCCAGTTCCCACCTTCGGGAACAACACGCATTGCTCGCACTGATCGGTCACAAGCTCGCATGAGCGGGTTGTCGCGATTTCGTACAACGCCCCAGGACTTAGGGCCGCGAGGCAGGTGCAGACGTGATATGAGTTTCGATCATGGCCTAGCGACATGAGCTCGCCATACGGAAGAAAGCACCGAAGGCGAACGTACCCGGCTTTGCCAATGCGGCTCAGCAATCGACGCTCCGAGAATTCCGGCGAAGAGAACGCGTCATGAGGGCACGCCGACATGCAACGACCACACCCCACGCAACGCTGGGCGTCCACCTTGGGCGCCGTATCGCCCTCGGAAAGGGAAATCGCCTCTCCGGGGCAAGAATTAACGCAACGGGCGCAAATGGCCCACACGCTATGCGCGTGAACGCAATGCCCCTCATCGACATGGACCGTTATACGAGCAGATCGATCGCCGCGTACCATGCGGTTTTAACCCTGGAGCTCTTCCACGAAACGCGCCATAAAGGCGGGAAGCGCCTGGTAGTATGCCGTACGCGCATTACCTCGAACGTCGACGCAGAATCCGGGAACCCACTTGGCCATATGCTCGTCGACGAACTCTTGCAGCAAAGCCAGGGGGTCACGACCCAGCTCCAACAGGTATTCGGGCTGGTCGGCAAGGAAGGAACAGAAATCGCATTCCTCTTCGATGTAGTCGATGCAATCATTGAACTTTTTCTTGCGCCTTACACCGCATTCACGCATGAAATCGGCCACTTCAACCGAATACGAATTGATCATGCGCGCGACGCCCGCGCGCCCTTCCGCTTTCTTGCGCCATACGCCCTCGCTATTCGCCACAAGCGGGGGATTTCCCAGATAGAGATGCGACCAATCCTGACGAACCTCATGGAGCACCTCGTTAGCATCGCGTCCTTCGTACTGCGCGACAACCTCGCAAAACGCGCTCGCGGCATCTTCGGGCAGCTCCAATAGCACCCATGTATCGCGCATATCGCGAACAAGCTCCCCCGATGCGAGCACGCTGGCAAGTTCCGCACTCGGCGGCTGAAATGCCACGGAAAATAGCTTGAACATGTTTCCCAGAGAAGTGGCCATGTTCTTCCTTTCGACACAAAAGGGCGTGCGCCTGGCTGCAGCACGCCCTATCCAAACACGAACCCGACAGATGGAGGGATTCCGTCGGGTTCAAGAACAAAGCGATTCCGTCTACGACAGATAATACACGTTAGGTCCAGTACCCGCCTCTTCCAGGAGCACTGCCCCACCACGTTCCGCGATGAGCTTCGAGATCTCGGAATTCGGGTCATCGACGTCGCCGAAGATGCGCGCACGTGCAGGACAGCCCTCGACGCATGCGGGGATGCCGCCCTTGCTTACGCGGTGGTAGCACATCCAGCACTTCTCGACCGTGGTCTTCTTGTGCTCGGGAGCCTCCACGCTGCCAACGGGCCAATCCAGGGCAGGAACGGGATCTTGCTCGACGAAGGTGCGCACGCCGTTATACGGGCAGGCGGCGATACAGCTCTGGCAGCCGATGCACTTCTCGGTATCGATGGTCACGATGCCGGTCTTCGTGTCCTTGGCCGTGGCGCCCGTGGGACATGCACCCATGCAAGCGGGTTTCGTGCAATGCATGCAGTGGTACGGGGTGTACGTGAGCGTGCAGTCGCCATACGTGCCGACGGGAGTGTTCATCGCCCCACCGCCATCGGTGATGATGTTGTTCCACCACACCTGATCGGGCAGATTGTTTTCCAGCTTGCAGGCGACGCTGCAACTCCAGCAGCCAATACAGCGCTTCTTATCTACAGCAATAGCATATTGCGTCATATCTGTTCCCTCCCTTAGTTAACCCACGGCTCGATCTTGATGCGGTTATCGAAAAACGAGCAGTTCACGGCGTAGGCGTCGGCGTAGTCGGACGTGATGGCACCCTGGCTTCCGAACTTGCTTTCAGTTTCGGAATAGCCCTTGTAGTACACGGTGCTGCCGGGACGGATGCCGGGATGGAACGCGCACTGCATGACGCACTGGCCAACCGTCGAAGTAATCAGCAGATCCTGGCCCTCTTCAACACCATACTTCTCGGCATCAACGGGATTCACGAACAGCGTCGGGGTGGGCATGACGTCGCGCGCCCAGTCCTTCATAAAGTGCGTCATATGAACGCGGCTGGGATTACGCCAGCTCATGCACACGAGCGGGAACTCCTTGGCATATTCGCTGTTTTCGCCCGAAATCTTGTTCTCGAAATACGTTGGCATTTTCTCGCGCTCGGTGACGGCAGCCACATCGAAGTTCGACGGGGTTCGGGGCGTGGGAGCGTCGACGTAGAACATCAAACGACCCGTTTCGGTGATAAAATTGTTGTAACCGCGGTTGCCAATGTATGGTTCCTCGTCCACATAGCGCATGAGCTTGTTCTTGCGCAGCGTCTCGAGCGTGATGCCGTGCTCGACGGCCGCAGGAACATCGTCAAACGTGCCCTTCCACCAGTCCTCATCGGTGACATCGCATACCGCATCAGCCAGACCCATCGCTTCACCAAACAGGCGGGCAATTTCGCTATCGGTCTTCGCCTCGTACATGGGCTCGATGCACTTTTCGGTAATGCGCACGTTGCGCTCGTGGTTCAGAGGAATGACGTCCTCGAACTCGTACATATCGCACACCGGCAGCACGTAGTCGGCATAGCGTGCGGTGTCGGTAAGGAACGGATCCTGCACGACGATCATTTCCATCTTGTCGAGCATTTCGCGCTTATTGCGTTCGGAATTAACCGAACCGCCGATAAGACCACCATGGGAAACCCAGAGCGTCTTGACGGGATAATCCTCGCCCTGCAGCTTACCCGAGCTCACGATGTCGCACGCGGCGAGCCACGTGACGGGGTTGCACATCTTGCCATTGGACGGAGCCGTAAGGGCATGACCGAAGAAGTTGCCATACATGCAGTCGAAGCCGCCGACGGAACGGCCAGGCTCGCCAAAATTGCCCGTCATGGCAATCATCGCAGTCATGGCATACGCAGCCTGCAGGCCATTCTCATACGCGCCCGTGCCGAAATTGATGTAATGAGCCACCTTGTTCTCCGGCTGGAGCATGTTGTAGAGGTAGTCAAAGTCCTCTGCGGAAATGCCCGTTACATCCATCACCTTATCGAGCGTCCACTCCTGGACGTGCTCCTTGAACATATCCCAAGCGGTAACGTAGTTCTCGTCGGGGCAGCTCCACGCGGGGTTCTTGCACTCGTCAAAGCAGACCGGCTTGTTTTCCTTCTCATCCCACACCATAATCGGGTCGATTTCGGTGGGCAGGCCCGTAATCCACGATGCAGGGCCCTGATGCTTGGGCTCATTCTGGAACTCGCCGCCACGCAGGTACATACCGTCGGACTTTTTGATCAGGTACGGAGCGCAGGTGTGGTTAAGCACGAAATCGGCCTTGTAGGTACCCTCGTCCATGAACCTCTTGATAATGCCCAGGTAAAGCGCGGCATCGCAGCCGGGCTTCACGGGAATCCACTTGTCGGCCTTGGCAACCGTGGGGCTGAAATGGGGATCGACCACGACGATCTTCGCACCCGCTTCCTGAGCATCGAACAGGTGCTTGCTCATCTGAATCTGAGCGTTGATGGGATTACCGCCTAGGAACAGGATGTAGTCGGAATTGACGAAGTCCTTGGGCTCGTTCTGGTCGAACCACTGAATGCCGCCGCGGGTCAGGCCCGTGTTGGTGGCGTTGTCGAAGGAGTAGTCCCACTTGGTGCAGCCCGTGGCGTTGAACAGGCGCATAATCATGCCAGCGTTGCCGTTCAGCGAACCCTGGAAGCCACCGCCACCCTGGTAGTAGCTGTTCGCCGTAGGACCGAAATCCTTCGCCACCTGGTTCCACTTCGTGGAAATCTCCTCGACTGCCTGGTCCCAGCTGATGCGTTCCCACTCGCCGCTGCCACGCTCGCCCTTGCGCTTCATGGGATACAGCGGGCGGTTGTCCGCATAGGGAATCTTGGAGTTCATGATGCCCTTCGGGCAGATGCGAC